>NZ_WHOV01000046.1:0-39812 GCF_009765395.1 Pseudomonas sp. BAV 4579
TTCCTCAGCGTTTTTCGCCTCGCCTGACCGTCGCTCGGCGACTTTTCGTACAGAACCTAGGAGAACCCTCCATGATCCAGCAGCGTGAGCAACTGGCCCGGGAAATCATCGACGCCGGTCGCTTCCTCTATGGCCGCGGCTGGTCGCCGGCCACCAGCAGCAACTATTCGGTACGGCTGTCCGACAGTCGCCTGCTGCTGACCGTCTCCGGCAAGCACAAGGGTCAGCTGGAGCTGGACGACGTCCTCGCCACCGATCTCGACGGCACGCCGCTGGAGGACAAGAAGCCTTCGGCCGAGACCGCGCTGCACACCCAGCTCTATCGCTGGCAGCCGGAGATCGGCGCCGTGCTGCACACCCATTCGGTGAATTCGACGGTGCTCTCGCGCCAGCTCGCAGGCGATCGCCTGCTGCTGGACGGCTACGAGCTGCAGAAGGCCCTGCATGGCGTCACCACCCACGACGTGCGAGTGGAGATCCCGGTGTTCGACAACGACCAGGACATCCCGCGCCTGGCCGACCAGGTGCAGACCTGGCTGGACGTGCATCCCGACTGCGTGGGGTACCTGATCCGCGGACACGGCCTCTATACTTGGGGCCCGCGCATGGCCGATGCCCTGCGCCACGTGGAAGCCTTCGAATTCCTCTTCGAATGCGAACTCAAGACCCGGAGCCTGCGTCCATGAGCCGACTGACCGTCTACCACGATGCCGAACCGCGCCAGCCGCTGAAGGTGATCAGCGATGGCGAGCACATCGCCGCCACCCTGGCCGAGGTCGGGGTGCGTTTCGAGCGCTGGCAGGCCACCGCCCCGGTGGCGCCGGGCGCCAGCCAGGAGGAGGTGATCGCCGCCTACCGACCGGAAATCGATCGCCTCATCCAGGAGCGTGGCTACCAGACCGTCGACGTCATCAGCATGCATCCCGAGCATCCGCAGAAGGAGGCGCTGCGCGCCAAGTTCCTCGAAGAACATCGCCACAATGAAGACGAGGTGCGCTTCTTCGTCGCCGGCCAGGGCCTCTTCACCCTGCATATCGACGAGCACGTCTACGCGGTGCTCTGCGAAAAGGACGATCTCATCTCGGTGCCGGCCGGCACTCCGCACTGGTTCGACATGAGCGAGTCGCCGTCCTTTGTCGCCATCCGCCTGTTCGACAATCCCGATGGCTGGGTCGCCCACTTCACCGGCGTCGACATCGCCCAGCGCTTCCCGCGCCTGGAGGTCGAGGCGTGACGATCAAGGCCATCCTCACCGATATCGAAGGCACCACCAGCGCCGTCAGCTTCGTCTTCGACGTGCTTTTCCCCTATGCCCGTGAGCACCTGCCGGCCCTTGTGCGCGCCCATGCCGGAGCGCCGGCGGTGGCCGAGCAACTCGACGCCGTGCGCGCCGAAGCCGGCGAGCTGGACGCCGACGTGGAGCGGGTGATCGCCATCCTGCTGGAGTGGATCGCCACCGACCGCAAGGCCACACCGCTCAAGGCGCTGCAGGGTCAGGTATGGGAGCAGGGCTATCGCGCCGGCACCCTCAAGGGCCACGTCTATCCCGACGCCGTCCAGGCCCTGCGCCAGTGGCACGCGGCGGGGCTGCCGCTGTACGTCTATTCCTCCGGATCGATCCAGGCGCAGAAGCTGATCTTCGGCTGCTCCGAGCATGGCGATCTCACGCCTTTGTTTTCCGGGTATTTCGATACCCTGACCGGTGGCAAGCGCGAAGCCGAGTCCTATGCGCGCATCGCCTCGGCCACCACCCACGCGCCGGCGGAACTGCTGTTCCTCTCCGATGTGGTGGAAGAGCTGGATGCCGCGCGTCAGGCGGGCCTGCCGACCTGCGGGATGGTACGTGCCGGTGGCCAGCTGGGCGATCATCCGTGCGTGGCGTCCTTCGCCGACATCGATCTCGCCAGACTCGGCTGAAGCCTACGGCCGGCCCCGTTGCCAAGCGAGCCGGCCGAACTCGATGCCCCCATCGCCAGTCCCAATTGACGAGACCTGTGTCCTCGCAATGGGAGTCGCGATATGATCAATTCCACCATCGGCGGTGTGCTGGGCTTCATCGTCTTCCTGCTCGATATCTGGGCCATCGTCAACGTCATCCGCAGCGACAGCACCAATAACGCCAAGATCGGCTGGACGGTGCTCATCATCGTGCTGCCGGTGATCGGCCTGATCGCCTGGGCGGCCGCCGGACCCCGCGGCAATCGCTCGGCCACGGCGCCCACGCACAAGGGCTAGCCAGCACAACGCTGGAGCCTGTCACATCCAGCTCTTACAATGCCCGGCTTTTGGCCGGGCATTGTCTGTCTCGGCCAGCCACCTGCGGAGATCGACATGAGCGACTACCTGGAAACCCTCTACGACGGCTACGGTCAGCGATTCACCGTCGAGCGCATGCTGCACGAGGTGCGCACCGAGCATCAGCACCTGGTGATCTTCCAGAACGCCGTGCTGGGCAAGGTCATGGCCCTAGATGGCGTCATCCAGACCACCGAGGCCGACGAGTTCATCTATCACGAGATGCTCACCCACGTGCCCCTGCTGGCCCATCCGGCGCCCCGGCGGGTGCTCATCATCGGCGGTGGCGACGGCGGCATCCTGCGCGAAGTGGCCAAGCACCGGGGTGTCGAGCACATCACCATGGTCGAGATCGACGGCTCGGTGGTGGCGATGTGCAAGGAACACTTCCCCGGTCACTCGGCCGGCGCCTTCCACGATCCGCGGCTGAAGCTGGTGATCGACGACGGCATGAATTTCGTCGCCAACACCACCGAGCGCTACGACGTCATCATCTCCGACTCAACCGATCCCATCGGCCCGGCCGAGGTGCTGTTCTCGGAGAACTTCTACCAGGCCTGCCATCGTTGCCTGCACGAAGGCGGCGTGATGGTCGCCCAGAACGGCACGCCCTTCCTGCAGCTGGACGAGGTCAAGACCACCGCCAGCCGCATGGCCGGGCTGTTCGCCGATTGGCACTTTTACCTGTCAGCGGTGCCTACCTATATAGGGGGCGTCATGACCCTGGCCTGGGGTAGCAAGGACCCGACCTTGCGTCGGCAAGATGCCGAAACCCTGGCGCAGCGCTACAGTGATATAGGCATCCAGACCCGTTATTACACTCCGGAGCTGCATGCCGCAGCCTTTGCTCTACCTCGATACGTGCTGGAGGCCATCGGCAAGGCGTAAGCCCTGGCGGTCGCTGCACCGTTCGAGTTCTCAGCCGCGACTCGCCAGGCGTCGGTAGCGACGTCCAGCGAGACGATCATCCGAACCAGAGGAGGGCAGTCCTATGTCCTTGTCGTTTGCCGATGATGTGAGCTTGAACCTGCTGCAGCGGATGAAGGAGGGTGGCTTCGATTTCGCCCGCTTCCATCCCATCGACTTCTTCGCCATCTTCGCCGATGAAGGCAAGGCCCGCATCGCTGCGGACCAGTTTCACGGCGAATCCCTCAACGCCCAGGTGCTGCCCCATGAAGAGGGCGGCTGGCATCTGCAGGTCAGCAAGGTGATGTTCGCCACCCACGCCACCATCGATGATTTCGAAAGCGATCTCGAGGCGGTGGTGGCGCCGCTGGGCGGTCAGCTCGATGGCTGGGGCGTCACCCAGGAAGTCAGCCGCAGCTCCGCCTGATCCTGCGCCTCCCGAGGCGGCATCCCAGACGGGGTGCCTGTCTCATCTCTGGTAACCGCTCCGCCCTTCAATCATCGCACTTTCCGCGTGGCGCACCGTCTTAGGCTCATGACGGAGACGTTGCGGTGCATGCGCACGCTTACGTGCCTGGGTTTGGTGCATCGTGCGCCTCGCAGCCGCGCAAGGGCTTGATCTTGAAGGCTCAGGCGCTGGCACGCGGCTTGCGAAGCTGCACCGTGGGTGACAAGGAGATCGGCATGAGCCGCCAACTGTATAACGAGATGTATGACGTCCAGGCACAATGCCGACCGCATTATGGTCGCTATGCCCAGTGGCTGAGCGAGACACCCCCGGAACTCCTGGCCCAGCGGCGGCGTGAAGCCGATCTGCTGTTCCATCGCGCCGGGATCACCTTCACCCTCTATGGCGACGAACAGGGCACGGAGCGCCTGATTCCCTTCGACGCCTTGCCGCGCGCCATTCCCGCCAGTGAATGGCAGATCATCGAACGCGGTTGTATCCAGCGTGTCCAAGCGCTGAATCTCTTTCTTCACGACCTCTATCACGACCAGCGCATCATCAAGGCCGGGGTCATTCCCGCCGAGCAGGTGCTGGCCAACGACCAGTACCAGCTGGCCATGCAGGGGCTGGATCTGCCCAATGGCATCTACGCCCATATCGCCGGGGTCGACCTGGTCCGCGACGGCGATGGCGCCTACTACGTGCTGGAAGACAACCTGCGCACCCCCAGCGGTGTCTCCTACATGCTCGAGAACCGCAAGATGATGATGCGGCTGTTTCCCGAGCTGTTCACCCTGGAGCGCATCGCGCCCATCGACCACTATCCGAACATCCTGCTCGATACCCTGCGCAGCTCCACCCCGGTCAACAACCCCACGGTGGTGGTCCTTACCCCAGGGCGCTTCAACAGCGCCTACTTCGAGCACGCCTTCCTCGCCCGCGAGATGGGCGTGGAGCTGGTGGAGGGTGCCGATCTGCTGGTGCGCGACGAGCAGGTGTTCATGCGTACCACCTCGGGCTTCCGCAAGGTCGATGTCATCTACCGGCGCCTCGACGACGCCTTCCTCGACCCGCTGGCCTTCAATCCCGATTCCATGCTCGGCGTGCCCGGTCTGCTCGCCGCCTATCGCGCCGGTAACGTCATTCTGGCCAATGCCATAGGTACCGGGGTGGCCGACGACAAGTCGATCTATCCCTATGTGCCGGAGATGATCCGCTTCTATCTCAGCGAAGAACCCATCCTCTATAACGTGCCCACCTGGCAGTGCCGCAAGCCGGACGAACTGTCCCATGTGCTGGCCAACCTGCCCGAGCTGGTGGTCAAGGAAGTCCATGGTTCCGGCGGCTACGGCATGCTGGTCGGCCCCACCGCCAGCAGTATGGAGATCGAAGCCTTCCGCGCGCGGCTCAAGGCCAATCCCAGCGCCTACATCGCCCAGCCGACCCTGTCGCTGTCCACCTGCCCGACCTTTGTCGAGAACGGCATCGCGCCGCGCCACATCGACCTGCGGCCCTTTGTGCTGTCCGGGCGCAAGACGCGTCTGGTGCCCGGTGGCCTGACCCGGGTCGCCCTACGCGAAGGCTCGCTGGTGGTGAATTCCTCCCAGGGCGGCGGCACCAAGGACACCTGGGTGGTCCAGGACTAGATCGCCACAGAACAGCGGCCGCTCCGGCGGCCCCGCAAGGACCTTTGAAAGGCGACCCCACCATGTTGAGTCGTACCGCTGCCGATCTGTACTGGATGTCCCGCAACCTGGAGCGCGCCGAGAATCTCGCGCGGATGCTGGACGTCAGCTATTCGCTGTCGATGATGCCGCAGAGCGGGCAGGGCGGAGGCCTGGATGAACTGGCCATGCCACTGCTCATCACCGGCACCCTGGATGACTACCGGGAAAAGCACGGGGCCCTGCACCCCGAGCGCCTGCTGCACTTCTTCGCCCTGGACGAGCGCAACCCCGGCAGCATCTATTGCTGTCTGCAGGCCGCGCGCAGCAATGCCCACGCGGTGCGTGGGCGCATCACCGCCGACATGTGGGAGAATGTCAACTCCACCTGGCTGGAGATGCGCGAGATCGCCGTTACCGGCCTGATCCGCTTCGGCATCAGCCGGTTCTGCGAGTGGGTGAAGGAGCGTTCCCACCTGTTCCGTGGCGCCACCGTCGGCACCATCATGAGAAACGACGCCTATCGCTTCATCCGCCTGGGTACCTTCGTCGAGCGCGCCGACAATACCCTGCGCATGCTCGACGCCCGCTATCAGGTGCTCGGCGAAGAGGAAGCGGAAGCCATCAGTGATGCCTCCGCCCGCGGCTTCTATCAGTGGAGCGCCCTGCTGCGCGCCCTGAGCGCCTTCGAGGCCTACACCGAGCTCTATCGCGATGCCCTCAACGTGCGCAACGGCGCCGAGCTGCTGCTGTTGCAGGAAGACCTGCCGCGCTCGCTGCTGGCCTGCGTGATCGAGCTGCACCGGGTGCTGGTCAGTCTGCCCGGCGAGAACGGTCGCGAGGCCAAGCGCCTGGCGGCCGGCCTGGAGGCGCGACTGCGCTACACCAGCATCGACGAGGTGCTCGAAGAAGGACTGCATGCCTGGATCGGCGATTTCATCGTCCACGTCCGCCAACTTGGCAGTGGCATCAACACCGCTTACCTGGAGATCGTATGAGACTCGCGATCCATCACGAAACCCTGTATCGCTACGCCGACCTGGTCCGCGCCAGCATCCAGTACCTCCGCCTCACCCCCCAGGATGATGCTCGTCAGCGCATCCTCAACTGGGAGCTGGCACTGCCACGCCCGGCGCTCGCGCAGCGCGATCCCTTCGGCAACATTCTCCATGTGCTGACCCTGGATACCCCCCACGACGCCATCACCATCACCGCCAGCGGCCAGGTGGAGATCGACGAGACCTTCGAGGCGGAACCGTGCCAGGCTTCGGCCTTTCCCTTCCTGCGCCAGACCCGGCTGACCGAGGCCGACGAAGCTCTGACGACCTTTGCCCGCGAGGTCTGCGACAGCCGTCGGGATCGCGACAGCCTGATCCAGCTGATGGAGCGCCTGCACGAGCGTATGACCTATATACCTGGCTCCACCGAGGTGGACGGCAATGCCGCCCAGGCCTTCGCCAAGGGTGCCGGGGTCTGCCAGGACCATGCCCATGCCTTCCTGGCCTGCGCCCGCAGCCTGGGTATCCCGGCGCGCTATGTGTCCGGCTATCTGGCCACCGATGACAGCGCGCACCTCTCCAGCCATGCCTGGGCGGAAGCCTGGCACGACGGCGCCTGGTACAGCTATGACGTTACCAATCGCCTGATCCGACCAGAGCGGCACCTGCGCCTGGCCATCGGCCTGGACTACCTGGATGCCTGTCCAGTGCGTGGCATGCGCCGCGGAGGCGGGGTGGAGCACATGGAGGCCAGGGTACTGGTCGAGCCCCTGCAGCAGGTGCAGCAGGTGCAGCAGGTGCAGCAACAGCAATAATCAGCGCTGCCCACAGCAGACAAGAAGGCGGCCACGGGCCGTCTTTTCTTTTGGGGTCGGGCCTGTTGCGTCGACCATTCCATCACCCGAGGTTCGCATGACGTACTGTGTCGCCATGAAACTGCAGGATGGCCTGGTATTCGTCGCCGACTCCCGCACCAATGCCGGGGTCGACAACATCGCCACCTTTCGCAAGCTGCACCTGTTCCGAATCCCCGGCGAGCGCCTGATCGCCATCCAGTCAGCGGGTAATCTGGCCACCTCCCAGGCGGTCGTCAGTCTTCTCCGTCAGCGGCTGGACAGCGAGCGGGACAACCTGCACGGGGTGCCCACCCTGTACGACGCCGCCCGGCTGCTGGGGCAGACCCTGCGCGAGGTCCTGCAACGCGACGCCGAGGATGCACCCCAGGGCCACGGCCTGGACCTGAGCTGTTCCTTTCTGCTGGGTGGACAGATCCGTGGCGCGGAGCCGGAGCTGTTCAATCTCTATCCCCACGGCAACTTCATCAGTGCCACCGAGGACACGCCTTACTTCCAGATCGGCGAGAGCAAATACGGCAAGCCCATCCTGGATCGGGCGCTGACCTTCGCGACGCCGCTGGAGGAAGCCCTGCGCTGCGCGCTGCTGTCCTACGACGCCACCATTCGCAGCAATCTCTCGGTCGGGCTACCGCTGGATCTGGTGGTCTATCCGCGTGATCGACTGGCGCAGGTGAGCAGTCATCGGATCGACGAACACGATCCCTACTTCCAGGCCTTGCGCAAGGGCTGGGGGGAGGGGCTGCGTGACCTGCTGGCAGCCTTGCCGGCAGCCCCTGCGGACTATTGGCGCTAGGGATCAGCCAACGAACCGCGAGAGGTTGGGGATGACCAGCACTACGGTGGTGACGATGAGCACGAAACTCGCCTGACGCCACTTGGGGACGGGATTCTTGAACATGACTCGGGGCCTTTATTGTTAGCTGTTTAGAGCCTTTACGTCTTCAGCGGGAAGCGCTTGCGCAACAGCGGCATGCAATTACTGATACCCGCAGGCTTGAGCACTATCCAGTAGCTATAGAACATAAATTTCAGTTTTGTGGCGGTAACCGGCCAGGCGGTTATCAGAAATGTCGTACCAGGCAATTTTTCCTTTGCTTTCAGCCGATTAGAAAAATGCTTGCGACGCTACCGTTGGTCGGAGGTAGCGATGACCTGAAGGGGAGAGCGCGCGACCAACCGGTCATCCCGTGAACGGGACAGGGCGCAGGTCTTTCCGGGTCTTGAATGCAAATGCATGAATAGATTGAAGAAAAAGCTTGCCATCGGAATCGCCTTTGCCTATAGTTGCGCGCCTCGGTGATGCAGATGCAGCCGCCGAGCAAATCTGGTGAGGTGTCCGAGCGGTTGAAGGAGCACGCCTGGAAAGTGTGTATAGGAGAAATCTTATCGAGGGTTCGAATCCCTCCCTCACCGCCAGATCTGAGAGAACCTCTGAGAGCCCAGCTCCAGGGGTTTTTTCTTGCCTGCGATTTGGCCAGGCCATCCAGCAATCAGGCGGCCTGGGCGAAGGTCGCGGCGGTGTCCCGGGCGTTGGGCAGTACGGCCGTCAGCTGCGCCAGATCGATGCTGGCGAACAACGGGCCACTCAGGTGCTGCACCTTGCTGTCGCCGGCGCTCTCGTGGAGCACCTCGGCCACGGCGACCGCCTGGGCCACGACCAGCGCATAGCCATTACCTTCCGGTGCTTGCAGCGGGCGGGCCTGGTAGCCGATGGCGTCGCGCAACACCTGGGGTAGCTGCCAGCGGCGGGCCAATTCCGCACCCACCTCCGGATAGCCAAAGCCCAGTTGCAACGTTTCGTCAGCGGCGCGATGGCTGCTGGCGGTGGCGCGGCCGGCCAGGCTCGGGGCCAGCTCCGGCGCGCCGCTCTGGATCAGCAACTCGCCGATGTCATGCAGCATGCCGCAGGTAAAGGCGGTTTCCTGATCCAGGCCGGCCTGCTTAGCCAGCGGCTTGCCAGGCTGGCGACCAGGAAGCTGTTGTACCAGAAGGCCTGCAGATCGAAGCCGGGCGCGGACTTGAAGCCGCTGGCGAAGGCCGAGGCCAGCACCAGGGTGCGCAGGGTGTTAAAGCCCAGGCGCAGGGCGGCGTCTTCGATGCTGGTGGATTCACGGGCGCCGCGGAAGCGCGCCGAATTGGCCAGGCGCAGTACCTTGGCGGCGATGACCGGATCACGCGCCACGGTGCGCGACAGGGTTTCGATGCTGGTGTTGGGGTCGTCGAACTGGCGGATCAGGACCTGCGCCACCTCGGGGACGTTGGGCAGGTTGTGCAGCTGGGCAAAGAGGGTGTCGAGTTGCATGGGCGTCTCCGCGGAAAAGGGTTACATCTCCTTACACCCTCGTCATCGGTCGCCTGCGCGGATTTCTGTAGCTGTCATGTGACGATCGGTCGCAGTCCGGGCGGTCACGACCGGCTAGCCGGAAGAAATTACATTGGCGGTCAGGGACTTGCCGCCAGCGAGCCAGGCCTGCCTGGCCGCGCCATTACCGTTCGTCCAGGGCGAAATCGACCTGGGTCAGACCTGCTGCGCTGGCTTCCAGCACCCAGCCGCGACGGTCCCAATCGCCCAGCACGATACGTTCGGCCGGCTGGCTATCGAGCAGCATTTCATGCTTGGCGGGCCTGTGGGTATGGCCGTGGATCAGCGTCGTCACCCGGGCGGCGCGCATCTCCCGCTCGACCTCGGATTCGGTGACATCGGTGATGTCCATGGCCTTGGCCCGGGTCTGCTGGCGACTCTCGCTGCGCAGCTTGCGTGCCAGCTTCTGGCGGCTGGCCAGTGGCAGGTGGCGCAGCACGAAGAGGGTGAGGGGATTGCGCAGGATGCGGCGCAGCTTCTGGTAGCTCTCGTCGCGGGTGCAGAGGGTATCGCCATGCATCAGCAGCACCCGGCGGCCGTGGAAGTGGGCGATATGGCGATCCGGCAGCAGGCGGCAGCCGGCCTGGCGGCAGAAGGCCTTGCCGATGAGGAAGTCGCGATTGCCATGCATCAGGTAGACGGCCGTGCCGCTGTCGGCCAGTTGGCGCAGGGCGGTGGCGATCTCCTGCTCGAAGGCACCCATGGCGTCGTCGCCGATCCAGGCTTCGAACAGATCGCCAAGGATGTACAGGGCCTCGGCACCGTGGGCACGGTTCTGGAGGAAATGCAAAAACGCCCGGACCAGGTCCGGGCGTTGCGGTTCGAGATGCAGGTCGGAGACCAGTAAAATGCTCATCTTACTCAGCGGGGACGATCTCGGCCTTCTCGATGATCACGTCTTCGCTCGGCACGTCCTGGTGACCGGCCTTGCTGGTGGTGGCGACGCCCTTGATGGCGTTGACCACGTCCATGCCTTCGACGACCTTGCCGAACACCGCATAGCCCCAGCCCTGGCTGGTGGGCGCGGTATGGTTGAGGAAGGTGTTGTCGGAGACGTTGATGAAGAACTGCGCCGAGGCGGAGTGCGGGTCCATGGTGCGGGCCATGGCGACGGTGCCGATCGCGTTGGAGACGCCGTTGTTGGCCTCGTTCTTGATCGGGGCGCGGGTCGGCTTCTGCTTCATGCCCGGCTCGAAACCACCGCCCTGGACCATGAAGTTGCTGATCACACGGTGGAAGATGGTGCCGTCGTAGTGACCGCTCTTGACGTATTCCTTGAAGTTGGCCGCGGTTTCCGGCGCCTTGTCCTCGAAGAGTTCCAGGGTGATGACGCCGTGGTTGGTGTGCAGCTTGATCATGGCAGCGAATCCGTAGCTAAGGGGGACAGCATCCAGACCCGGCGAGGGCCTCAAGGGTTTCGCCGGGACTTGACGGGTTGGGCTATGATACGGGTTTACCTTTGCCCGGCCTACCCTGGCCGTGCGTCTGCCCAGTTAAGGATCCCATGAGCAAGCCGACTTCCGACTCGTCCACCGCCGCCAAAGCCGCCCCCGCGCATTTCCTGCGGCAGATCGTCCAGGCTGACCTGGACGCCGGCAAGCAGGCCAAGATCGTCACCCGTTTCCCCCCGGAGCCTAATGGCTACCTGCACATCGGCCACGCCAAGTCGATCTGCGTGAACTTCGGCCTGGCCAAGGAATTCGGCGGCGACTGCCATTTGCGCTTCGACGACACCAACCCGGCCAAGGAAGACCAGGAATACATCGACGCCATCAAGAGCGACGTGCACTGGCTGGGCTTCGACTGGGCCGGCGAGGTGCGCTACGCCTCCGCCTACTTCGACCAGCTCTATGCCTGGGCCGTCAACCTGATCGAGCAGGGCCTGGCCTATGTCTGCGACCTCACCCCCGAGCAGGCCCGCGAATACCGCGGCAGCCTCACCGAGCCGGGTCGCAACAGTCCTTTCCGCGACCGTTCGGTGGCCGAGAACCTGGACCTCTTCGCCCGCATGAAGGCCGGCGAATTCAAGGACGGCGAAAAGGTGCTGCGCGCCAAGATCGACATGGCCTCGCCCAACATGAACCTGCGCGATCCCATCCTCTATCGCATCCGTCATGCCCATCATCACCAGACCGGCGACGCCTGGTGCATCTATCCGAGCTATGACTTCACCCATGGCCAGTCCGATGCCCTGGAAGGCGTGACCCACTCCATCTGCACCCTGGAGTTCGAGGACCATCGCCCGCTGTACGAATGGTTCCTCGCCAAGCTGCCGGTGCCGGCCCAGCCACGCCAGTACGAATTCGCCCGTCTCAACCTGAACTACACCGTCACCAGCAAGCGCAAGCTCAAGCAGCTGGTGGACGAAGGCCACGTGCACGGCTGGGATGACCCGCGCATGTCGACCCTGTCGGGCTATCGCCGTCGCGGCTACACCCCGGCCGCCATCCGCAACTTCTGCGAGATGATCGGCGTGACCCGCTCCAACGGCGTGGTCGACGTGGCCATGCTGGAGTTCGCCATCCGCGAGGACCTGGACCAGAACGCCCCGCGCGCCATGTGCGTGCTGAGGCCCCTCAAGGTGGTGATCACCAACTACCCCGAGGGCCAGGTCGAGAATCTGGAACTGGCGCGCCATCCCAAGCAGGACCTGGGCGTGCGTCAGCTGCCCTTCACCCGCGAGCTGTACATCGACCAGGGTGACTACGAGGAGAATCCGCCCAAGGGCTACAAGCGCCTGGAGCCGGGTGGCGAGGTGCGCCTGCGCGGCAGCTACGTGATCCGTGCCGACGAAGCCATCAAGGACGCCGACGGCAATGTCGTCGAACTGCGCTGCAGCTACGACCCGGACACCCTCGGCAAGAACCCCGAGGGCCGCAAGGTCAAGGGCGTGATCCACTGGGTGCCGGCCGAGGGCAGCGTGGAGTGCGAGGTGCGCCTCTACGATCGCCTGTTCCGTTCGGCGCAGCCGGAGAAGAGCGAAGAGGGCGGCAGCTTCCTCGACAACATCAACCCCGATTCCCTGGTGGTGCTCCAGGGCTGCCGCGCCGAGCCGTCGCTGGCCCAGGCCCAGCCGGAAGACCGCTTCCAATTCGAGCGCGAGGGCTATTTCTGCGTCGATCCCAAGGATTCGGCGCCCGGCAAGCCGGTGTTCAACCGCACCGTGACCCTGCGCGACTCCTGGGGGCAATGATGGCGCTGCACCTCTACAACACCCTGACCAAGACCAAGGAAGCCTTCACGCCGCTGGTGCCGGGGCAGGTGCGGATGTACGTCTGCGGCATGACCGTCTACGACTACTGCCACCTGGGTCATGGTCGCAGCATGGTGGCCTTCGACGTCATCACCCGCTGGTTGCGCCATAGCGGCTACGACCTGACCTATGTGCGCAACATCACCGACATCGACGACAAGATCATCAATCGCGCCAACGCCAACGGTGAGCCCTTCACCGACCTGGTGGCGCGGATGATCGAGGCGATGCACGAGGACGAGGCGCGGCTGAATATCCGCAAGCCCGATCAGGAGCCGCGCGCCACCGAGCACATCGACGGCATGCACGCCATGATCCAGACCCTGATCGGCAAGGGCTACGCCTATGCCGCGGGCAATGGCGACGTCTACTACCGGGTCAATCGCTTCGCCGGCTACGGCAAGCTGTCGCGGCGGCGCATCGAGGACCTGCGCATCGGTGCCCGCGTCGAGCCGGGCGAAGCCAAGGAAGATCCGCTGGACTTCGTGCTGTGGAAGGCCGCCAAGCCAGGCGAGCCGAGCTGGCCGTCGCCCTGGGGCGCCGGGCGACCGGGCTGGCACATCGAGTGCTCGGTGATGTCCACCTGCTGCCTGGGCGAGACCTTCGACATCCACGGCGGCGGCAATGACCTGGAATTCCCGCACCACGAGAACGAGATCGCCCAGAGCGAGGCGGCCACCGGCAAGACCTACGCCAACGCCTGGCTGCATTGCGGGATGATCACCATCAATGGCGAGAAGATGTCCAAGTCGCTGGGCAATTTCTTCACCCTGCGCGAGGTGCTGGAAAAGTACCACCCCGAGGTGGTGCGCTACCTGCTGATCGCCAGTCATTACCGCAGTCCGATCAACTACTCGGAAGACAACCTGCGCGAAGCCAAGGGCGCTTTGGAGCGCTTCTACCATTCGCTCAAGGGCCTGCCCCAGGCGCCGGCGCAGGGTGGCGAAAGCTATGCCGAGCGCTTCGCCCAGTGCATGGACGACGACTTCAACACCGCCGGTGCCTGCGGTGTGCTGTTCGAGCTGGCCCGCGAGATCAACCGCCTGCGCGAGAGCGATCCTGCCGCGGCCGCTGGCCTGGCCGGGCGGTTGCGCGAACTGGGTGAGGTGCTGGGCGTGCTGCAGCTGGAGCCGGAAGCCTTCCTGCGCGCCGACGCGGCGGGGCGGGTGGATGCGGCCGAGGTCGAGGCGCTGATCCAGGCGCGCCTGAACGCACGCGCGGAAAAAAACTGGGCGGAATCCGACCGCATCCGCGACCAGCTCACCGCCCTCGGCGTAGTGCTGGAAGACGGCAAGGGCGGCACCACCTGGCGCTTGGCGGAGTAACGACGCCTGGCGGCGAAGCCTTTCCAAGCGTCCAGGTCATATCGCGGCCATGGGCCGCTCCTACGAGAGCGCTGCAGCCTGTAGGAGCGGCCCATGGCCGCGATGATTCTTTTACTACCGCTCCACTGCCAGCGTCGTAGGGTAGATGACGGCGCTAGCCTCATTCACATCCCTGCGACAAGTTGTAAGGCCGCTCCCGGAAAACGCTCCGCGGTTTTCCAGGCTACGGGACTGCAGCGTTTCCGTAGGAGCGGCTGCATCGGCGGACCGCCATGGCCGCGATTAGCAGAGCACCAGCATCGTAGGATGGACAACGGCGCAGCCTTGTCCATCATCCCAAACTCTTACGGCTTACTTGCGCGGCTTGCCGAAACCGGGCGACTTGCGTACCGATTTGACCTTCGGCTTGCCGTCTTCCACCCAGCGACCCAGGGGCTTGTCCGAAACCGGCGCGCCCACCTTGGGCTTCTTCGGCTTCTTGGGTTTCTTCACCACCAGACCGTTGGGTCGGGTTTCCGGGACCCGGTGATCGGGGACGAAGTCCGGTTCGTCGCGGCGCTGCAGGACCTGGCCGATCAGCGTCTCGATCGCCGCCAACTGCTCCACTTCATCCGCGCAGACCAGGGACACGGCCTGGCCCTGGTTGCCGGCGCGCCCGGTCCGGCCGATGCGGTGGACATAGTCCTCGGCGACGATGGGCAGGTCCAGGTTGACCACCAGCGGCAGGTCCTGGATATCCAGGCCACGGGCAGCCACGTCGGTGGCCACCAGGATGTCCGCCTCGCCAGCCTTGAAGCGGGCGAGGGCGCGCAGTCGCGCAGGCTGGGGCTTGTCGCCATGGATGGATTCCGCCGCCAGCCCCTCGGCCTGCAACGCCTCCACCAGTTGCTCCACCCCCTTGCGGGTCTTGGCGAACACCAGCACCTGGCCGTGGCGACCGCTGCGATAGAGGTGCAGGAAGAGTTCGGTCTTGCGCTTCTTGTCGACCGGCACCACCCACTGCTTGACCGTGACGGCAGCGGTGTTGCGCGGACTCACGTCGATCGTTTGCGGATCGCGCAGCACGGGCGCGGCCAGCTGGCGCACGGCATCGGAGAAGGTCGCCGAGAACAGCAGGGTCTGGCGCTTGCGCGGCAGCATGACGAACAACTCGCCCAGCTGCCGCGAAAAGCCCAAGTCGAGCATGCGATCGGCTTCGTCCAGCACCAGCAGCTGCACCTGGTCGAAGCGTACGGCGTTCTGGCTGAACAGGTCGAGCAGGCGCCCGGGGGTCGCCACCAGCACGTCCACGCCCTTGCGCAGCTTCATCATCTGCGGATTGATGCTGACGCCGCCATAGGCCACCGCGGTGCGCAGCGGCAGGTGCTGGGCGTAGTCGCGCAGACTGGCATGGACCTGTTCGGCCAGCTCGCGGGTGGGGGTGAGGATCAGCGCACGGATATGGTTGGGCGCCACCGCCGGGCCTTCCTGCACCAGTCGCTGCAGGAGCGGCAGGCCGAAGGCGCCGGTCTTGCCGGTGCCGGTCTGGGCGGCGGCCAGCAGGTCGCGACCGGCCAGCACCGCCGGGATGGCCTGGCGCTGGATCGGGGTAGGGGAGCTGTGCTCCACGGCGCTGAGCGCCTGCAGCAGCGGATCTATGAGGCCGAGGTCGGCAAAGGTCATGACGGGCCCGGAAGGCGACGAAAAGGGAGCGAATTCTAGGCCGACTGTGACGCGTGCTCAAACTTTGTAGCCAAGCGGCGGCTGCAGGCGGAATCCCGACACGGCATAGTGGTCAGTTCCGTGGCTACAGGAGACCCCATGAGCGCTACCCCTACCTTGCCCCCGGTCCTGGCCGGCCCGCTGCTGCGGCGTACCGAGGCCTCCCGGTTGCTGCTCTGGCTGGTGACCACCACGGCCGAGGCGCCTGTCCCCCGGCTGTGGCAGGGCGAGGTGGAACTCGGGGCCCAGGCCGAGGTGCGCTGCCTGCGCCTGGGCGAGCACGCCTATCTGCAACTGATCGATGTCCGGCCCGACGCCGCGTTGCCGGTCGACGCCTTCATCCACTACGACGTGCGGCTGGCTGCAGGTGGAATTGCTGATTGGGCGCCGCACCTGCTCTCCATGGAGGGCGAGCTGCCACGTTTCGTGCTGCGCGCGCGCTTCGATCACCTGCTTCACGGCTCCTGCCGCAAGCCTCATCATGCCTCGGCCGATGGTCTGATCGCGGTGGATCACCTGCTGCAGGCCTGCACGGCCCCCGAGGAGCGGCCCGCAGCCCTGCTGCTCACCGGCGATCAGGTCTATGCCGACGATGTCGCCGGGCCGATGCTGCTGGCGGTGCAGGCGCTGATCCGCCGCCTCGGGCTCTATGGCGAAGACCTCGAAGGTGCGGTGGTAGCGGACAGCGAGGCGCTGATGGCCCATGCCGCCAACCTCTACCACCGCGAGGACTTGCTGCCGGCCTTCAAGTCCAACCGGGCGTTGCGCGAGAAATTCTTCGGCGGGGTGGAGAAGCCGATCTTCACCTCTACCAATGCGCACAATCACCTGGTGACGCTGAGCGAGGTGCTGGCGCTCTATCTGCTCTGCTGGTCGCCGACGCCCTGGACCCTGATCGAGGTCGTGCCGCCGGCGCTGGACGCCAAGGACAGTGAGCGTTACGCCGCCGAATCGCGCTGCATCGACGGCTTCGTCGCGACCCTGCCCCAGGCGGCACGGTCCCTGGCCTGGGTACCGACGCTGATGATCTTCGACGACCACGACGTCACCGATGACTGGAATCTGTCGGCCCGCTGGGAAGAGACCGCCTACGGTCACCCCTTTTCCCGGCGCATCCTCGGCAATGCGCTGCTGGCCTATCTGCTCTGCCAGGCCTGGGGCAACGCTCCGGAAGCGGTGGCCGAACCCCTCGCGGTCACCGCCCGCCTGCTGGACACGGCGGGCGGCGACGGCACGCTGGATTGCCCGGTGCAGAACAGCTGCATCGACGATCTGCTGCGCTTCCAGGGTTGGCATTATGTGCTCAAGACCGACCCGCCGCTGATCGTGCTGGATACCCGCACCCGCCGCTGGCGCAGCGAAAGACGCCTGGAGCATCCGTCGGGCCTGATGGACTGGGAAGCCCTCTGCGAATTGCAGCAGGATCTGCTGGACCATCCCTCGGCGGTGATCGTCTCGGCCGCGCCCATGTTCGGCGTCAAGCTGATCGAGGCAGTGCAGCGTATCTTCACCTGGTTCGGCCAGCCGCTGATGGTGGATGCCGAGAACTGGATGGCCCACCCCGGTGCGGCCAAGACCATGCTCAACATCTTTCGCCACCGGCGCACCCCGGGCAACTACGTGGTGCTCTCAGGCGACGTGCACTATTCCTTCGTCTACGACATCCGCATCCGTGACCGACGGGGCGAGCCGCGGCTCTGGCAGATCACCAGCAGCGGCATCAAGAACGAATTTCCGCCGCGCCTGCTGGCGACCCTGGACCGGCTCAATCGCTGGCTCTATGCGCCCTGGTCGCCGCTCAACGGCTTCACCAAGCGCCGCCGCTGGGAGCTGCAGCCACGCCTGCCCGATCGCCGCGAGGCCGGCGAGCGGCTGTGGAACGGGGCCGGTATCGGCCAGGTGCTGCTGGACGAGGAAGGGCGGCCGGCGGTGATCCGCCAGCACAATGCCGATGGCTCGCCGGCCACCGCGTTCGTCGAGCGCCCGGCCTGAGGTCAGCGCGGCGCTTGCTAGGTTCTCGAGGGGGACAGGCGCCTGATCAGCCAGGTCGAGATCCAGTACACCGGCTCCAGCACCAGGAAACCCAGCAGGATACCGCCCAGCCGCGCCATGCCTGCCACCGGGTCGATATGGTCATGGTGGTCAGGCACCATCACCACCAGAAACGCTAGCGCGAACTGCATGCCGAGATAGCCGATACCGAGCGGGCCGTTCTCGAGGTGTCTGCCGATCAGCACGCCGAGCGCGACGCCCGCCAGCGTCAGCCAGAGACTTTCCTGGCTGACCAGCAGCAGCATGGCCGCCAGGCCGCCGCCGAGCAGGCAACCGAGCATTCGATGCAGCAACCTTCTGGAGACCGCCTTGCCGGCGCTGCTCAGGCCGTCGAAGGGAACGACCATGACCGCCAGTATGGTGATGGCGGCCTGGCTGATGTCCACCGCGATCTTCCCCGTCGCGCCCAACGCCAGCAGGGCCAGGGCCAGCCCCCCCCTGCAGCGCATGGCGCAATGCCAAGGGTTGCCAGACACCCAGGGTTCGCGGCGGTGCGGCTACCGTGGTCGGTGCCCTGGGCCATAGGCGGGCACGGACGCCGTAGGTGGAAAGCGCGCTGACCAGTACGCAAGCCGAGGTGCCGAGCGCCACTTCCAGCACACGCGACAGGGCGTATTGCTCAAGCTGAGCGGGTGCCTGGAGGCTCGCCAGGACCACCATGGCGTAGGTGAGCCCGCCCAGCAACCAGGCGTAGCCATAGCGGCCCACCAGGGTCAGATAGAGGGTGATGCTGCCCACGGTGCCCAGCAGTCCAGCCTGCTCGTAGGGGTTCAGCTGCAGGTGGCGCAGGACGAGCAGGGCACCTGCGGCGCCGATACAGGTACCCAACACCCGCAGGCAGCCGCGTGCGCAGCTGTCGCGGACATCTGACCTCATCACGATATAGCCGCTGAAAGCCGCCCATCCCACATGCTGAACGCCGGCCAAATGGCCGAGCAGGATCGCCAGCAAGACCGAGGTCAGGGTTTCCAGTTCGTCGACCAGGCGGCGACGGTCGCGGCCGAACTGGCGGAGATCTCCCGCCAGATCGCGCAACAACTGCCTGAATTCCGACAACGCCTGGGAAGGGGGCATGGATCCATGATGATTGCCGTGGTCTCGGCCTAGACTACAGCGCCAGATCGTCCGGCATCAAAGCAGACTGCTGCCGGGCGGGAGGCGCGATGATCGACCAGGTCGCAGCAGGGGATTGGCTCAGCGAAGCAACGGACCAGGCCACGATTGATCGGGGTCGAGCTCTAGGGTCGAGCGGTAGCGGCGCATCGCGACGGGGCCGCTCAGGCCGATCTGCCGCCAGCGGCCAGCCAGCGCAGCACGCCCAGGCCCGCCGCGCGGCCGCTGGCGAAGCAGGCCGTGAGCAGATAGCCACCGGTGGGTGCTTCCCAGTCGAGCATCTCGCCGGCACAGAAGACGCCCGGCAATTGCCGCAGCATCAGGCCCTCGTCCAGTGCCTCCAGGGGCACGCCGCCCGCGCTGCTGATGGCTTCCACCAGGGGGCGTGGTCTGACCACGGTGAGGGGCAGGCTCTTGCAGGCCTGGGCCAGCCGCGCCATGTCCTGGAACGTTTCCGCCGGGGCCAGCTCGCGAAGCAGCGCGGCGCGGGGGCCGTCGATCCCGGCGTGACGCCGCAGGTGATTGGCGAGGGACTGGCTGCCGCGTGGCTTGGCGAGTGCCCGCTCGAGTTCGGCGAGGTCGCGCTGGGGTGCCAGATCCAGGGTCAGGGTTGCCTGGCCGGCGTGTCCGATGGCCGAGCGGATCTCGGCGGACAGCGCATAGACCAGACTGCCTTCGATGCCGGTCTCGGTAAGGACGAATTCGCCCTGGCGCGGCGGGCGGCCGGGCAGGGCCAGGGTGGCCGGCTTGATCGGGGCGCCGGCGTGACGTGTGCTGAGAAAATCACTCCAGCCAGTGACCTCGAAGCCACAGTTGGCCGGTTCCAGCGGTCGCAGCGTGACGCCACGTTCGGCCAGTAGGGCCTGCCAGGCACCATCCGAGCCCAGGCGCGGCCAACTGCCGCCGCCCAATGCCAGCACACAGGCCTGGGGCCGCAAGAGGCGCTCGCCTTCCGGGGTCGCCAGGCGCAGCCGACCCTCGGCGTCCCAGCCCAGCCAGCGGCTGCGGGTGTGGATGCGTACGCTCTGGTCGCGCAGGCGATGCAGCCAGGCACGCAGCAGGGGCGCAGCCTTCATGTCGGCGGGAAACACCCGACCCGAGGTGCCGACGAAGGTCTCGATGCCGAGGTCATGGATCCAGGCGCGCAGGGCATCGCTGTCGAAGGCATCGAGCCAGGCGCTGACGTCGCCTTCGCGCTCGCGATAGCGCTGGCGGAAGGTGGTCTGCTCTTCGGCATGGGTGATGTTCATGCCGCCCACGCCGGCCAGCAGGAACTTGCGGCCCACGGAGGGCATGGCGTCGCAGAGGTCTACGGGGATGCCGGAGGCGGCCAAGGTCTCGGCCGCCATCAACCCGGCGGGACCACCCCCGATGACAACGACGGCAGGGGTGGCGGGGGAGAAAGACATGGCGGCATCCAGGAGCTACGGAAAGCCGCCATTGTACGCGAGGTGCTGGGCGCTTAGACCACGCCAGCCTGACCCAGGGGTGCCGCCAGGGGTTCTTCCAAGCGCTCCGGAATCAGCGGTTCACTACGCCCGGGCGTGAGGATCACCTTGCGGCAGTCCTCTTGCTTCTTGTCGAAGATCTTGTAGCCTTCGACCGCCTGCTCCAGGGACATCCGGTGGGTAATGATCGCCTCAGGAGCGAGATCGCCGCGCTCGATGTGTTCGAGCAGTTCCGGCAGATAGCGCTGCACATGGGTCTGGCCCATCTTGAAGGTGAGCCCCTTGTCGAAGGCGTCGCCGAACAGGAAGCCGTGGATGAAGCCGGCATAGACACCCGGGACACTCACGGTGCCGCCGCGGCGTACCGCGGCGATGCACTGACGCAGCGCCTTGCCGCTGCTGCCTTCCAGCTTGAGGTTGGCGAGGATGGTTTCGGTGGTGCTGCCCTTGGCCTCGAAGCCCACTGCATCGACCACGCCGTCGACGCCGCGCTTGCCGGGCGTCTGCTCGATGATGGTCGCAGCCGGATCGTCGTCTTCGTCGAAGTTGATCGGGATGACGCCATAGGTCTGCTGGGCGTAGGCCAGGCGATAGGGGTGGTGATCGACCATGAAGATGCGCTCGGCACCCAGCATCCGCGCACAGGCCGCGGACAGCAGGCCGACCGGCCCGGCGCCGTAGATGGCGATGCTCGACCCCTGGCCGATGCCGGTGTTGAGCACCGCCTGCCAGGCGGTGGGCAGGATGTCGGAAAGGAACAGCACCTTCTCGTCGGCCAGGGTGCCGGGCACCTTGAAGGGGCCGGTGTTGGCCTTGGGGACGCGCACGTATTCGGCTTGGCCGCCCGGTACCCCGCCGTAGAGATGGCTGAAGCCGAACAGGGCGGCACCCGGCGGAATCTGCTTCTTGTTGAGAATGGCGCCACGACCGGTATTGGTGGTTTCGCAGGCGGCGTAGAGATCCTGGTTGCAGAAGAAGCAGCTGCCGCAGGCAATGACGAAGGGAATCACCACCCGGTCGCCTTTCTGCACGGCCGTCACCGCTGAACCGGTTTCCTCGACGATACCCATGAATTCGTGGCCGAAGATATCACCGTGCTCCACGGTGGGAATCTTGCCGCGATAGAGGTGCAGGTCCGAGCCGCAGATGGCTGTGGCGGTCACCCGCAGGACGATGTCGTCGGCGTCCTGGATGGTCGGATCAGGCACGGTATCGACGCGGACATCGTGGGCACCGTGGTAGGTCAAGGCTCGCATGGCGGTCTCCGTAGGGCGGTAAGCACCTAGGATGGAGGCCGCCGCCAGCCGAGCGGTTCCGCGGCCTCGGACCGGTGGTATGGCACCTTGATAGCGACCGATCGCGACTTTTCGCCGCCAGTGCCCAGGCCAGAGCCGGGCAGGCGCAGCGATGCTAGCGGTTGCGGATATAGACGGCCTTGCCCGCGCTGCGATCGGCGGGGTCACGTTCCTGGACCTCGAAACGATCGCCATGGGCCTTGACTAGGCCACTGAACTTGCGATGCCCATAGAGGCGGGCGTCGAAATCCGGACGCACCTTGCCCAGGTTGGTGCCGACCAGGCCCAGATTGGCCCAGCCGCCTTCGTCGGAGGCGTCTTCCACCGCCTGTTCTATGAGCTTGAGGATGGTGCTCAGCTTGGGCTTGCCGCGGTTGGTGGTGGCCGGCTTGTCGGTGGTACTGCTGGCTTCCCGCGGCTCTTCGCGCGGCTTGGACCTGAGGATCTCGGTGTAGATGAATCTGTCGCAGGCCGAGACGAAGGGGTCCGGGGTCTTTTCCTCGCCGAAGCCATAGACCGTCAGCCCTTCCTCGCGCAGCCGCGCCGCCAGGCGGGTGAAGTCGCTGTCGCTGGAAACCAGGCAAAAGCCGTCGAAACGCCGGGTGTAGAGCAGGTCCATGGCGTCGATGATCAGGGCGCTGTCGGTGGCGTTCTTACCCTTTGTATAACCGAATTGCTGCACCGGCTGAATGGAGTGGTCGAGCAGCACCTTTTTCCAGCTGTTGAGTTGCGGCTGGGTCCAGTCGCCATAGATGCGCTTGACGCTGGCCACGCCGAAGCGGGCGATCTCGGCCATGAGACCGTCGACGATTGCAGCGGGCGCGTTGTCGGCATCGATCAGTACTGCCAGGCGCGCCTGGCTGGATTCAGAGGTCTTGACTGTCTTGCTCATGAAAACTCCTGTTCAGGTCAGGCCCAGCTCCTGCCAGACCTGGGTCGCGGTGTGATGGAGGATACCGTGCCGGCGGGCCAGGGCCTGGTGATCGGCGCAATAGCCACCGCCGATCACCCCTACGACCGGTATATCCGCCGCCAGGCAGCGTCGCAGGACGAAGCCGTCCCGGGCGGCGAGACCGGCATCGGTGAGATCCAGATAGCCCAGGGCGTCATCGCGATGGACGTCGACGCCGGCGTCGTAGAGCACCACGTCGGGTTGATGAAGGGGCAGCAGGTAGCCCAGGGTCTCGTCGAGGACCTGGAGATAGCCGGCGTCGTCCAGGCCGCGGGGCAGGGGGATATCCCAGTCGCTTTGCGCCTTACGCGCCGGATAGTTGGTGGCGCAGTGCAGCGAGACGGTGACGGCGTCCGGCACCTCGGCGAGGATGCGTGCGGTGCCATCGCCCTGGTGGACGTCGCAGTCCAGGATCAGTACCCGCCCGGCGCGCCCGCTTTCCAGCAGCGACAGCGCCAGGATCGCCAGGTCGTTGAAGATGCAGAAGCCGGCTGGATAGTCGTGGTGCGCATGATGGGTACCCCCGGCGAGGTGACAGGCCAGGCCATGGCGCAGCGCCAGCTCCAGGGTGAGCAGGGAGCCGCGGCGCGGATGGTGCGGCGCACCAGGGCTTCGCTCCAGGGCAGGCCTAGCTGGCGCTGCAGCGGCGGCGCCAGCTCGCCGGCCTGGAAGACGCGGATGTAGGCGGGCGCATGGGCCAGCGCCAGCACCTCGTCCGGGCAGAGCTCGGGCCGCTGCCAGTTGTCCGCGCCGAGGATGCCACTGGCGCTCAGGTGCTCGTGCAGCAGGCGGAACTTCTCCATCGGAAAGCGATGGCCCGCGGGGAAGGGCGGACTGTAGTCCTCATGGTAGACCAGCGGCAGGCGCGTGCTCAAAACGCCAGGAGCTCCAGGATGAACCAGAGGATGCCGCTGCAGAAACCCAGCGCCAGGAGGAACAGCAGGCCATCGCGGGCGATCAGCGACAGGGCGAAGGAGGTCAATGCCAGGCCCGCCGTGGTATTGGCGAAGGGCACCAGATCCAGCACCGGCATGGTCGCGGCGATCAGGATGCAGAGTAGGGCGGTGACGAAGTGCGCCGGGCGCGAGGTGAGTACCCGCAGCCGCGACTTGACCACCTTGTCCACCCAGCGCGCTGGCTTCTGCAGCAGCCGCAACGACTTGCGCAGCTTGCCGCGCGAGACCGAACGCTGCAGCACCCAGCGCGGCAGCCAGAAGTGATCCCGGCCGAGCAGCAGCTGGCCACTTACCAGCATTACGAAGACGGCAATGGCGGTGGCGATACCGGGAATGCCGGTCAGCGGCGAGATCGCCAGCACCCCCGGCAGGAGTATCATGGGGCCGAAGGAGCGGCTGCCGATGGCATCGATCAGGTGCTGCACCGAGACCTGGTTCGGGCTGTTCCCGACCCGCTCCAGGCAGGCCAGAAAGCTCTGGAGATCCACCGGGCCATCCTGCCCGGCATCGCAGCTGGCGGGCTCGTGCTCCAGGGCCTCGTCCTTCATGGCTGGCCGCTGTCCAACATGCGCCGGATCCAGCGGGTCAGGTCCTGGCGGCCATAGGGCTTGTTGAGAATCGGAAAGCGTTCGCCGTTGCCTTCTTCGAGTTCCAGCGCGTTGTTGGCATAACCCGTGGTCAGCAGGATGCGCAACGCGGGCTGCCGCCGCTGGGCCTCCTTGGCCAGCATCACGCCATTCATGCCGCCGGGCATGATGAGATCGCTGAACAACAGATCGACGGCGGGCTCGCGAGCGAGGATGTCCAGCGCCTGCTGGCCATTGTGGGCGACCAGCACCTGGTAGCCGGTCTCCTCCAGGATGGCCTGGGCCAGCGCCGCCACATCCGGCCGGTCATCCACCACCAGGATGGTCTCGGAGCCACCGCCGTCTTCGTGCGGGGTCGGCAGGGGTGCCGGGTGCTCACGCGCCTCCTCTTCGGAAACCGGGAAGTAGAGACGCACCGAGGTACCTATGCCGACTTCGGAATAGAGTCTGACCAGGCCGCCCGACTGCTTGAGAAAGCCATAGACCATGGACAGGCCCAGGCCACTGCCCTGGCCTTCGTCGCGGGTGGTGAAGAAGGGGTCCAGGGCGCGCCCGAGCACGTCGGTGGACATGCCGCCGCCGGTGTCGGTCAGGGCGATGCAGACATAGTGCCCCTGGGCCAGGCCGCCATGGGCCAGGTCCTGGCCAGTGACCTCGACGTTGAGGGTTTCTAGGGTCAGGGTGCCGGCGCCTCGCTCCTGCATGGCCAGGCGGGCGTTGTCGACGATATTGAGCAGCGCCGTTTCCAGCTGGATCGGATCGAGACGGCAATTCCACAGCGCCGCTGCCGGGCGGAAGATGAAGCGGAAGGGCTCACCCAGCGCCTGGGTCAGGCGCCCCTGGCGGGCATTGATGAGCTTGTTCAGGTCCACCGCGCGCCCGGTCAGGCGTTGCTTGCGGGCAAAGGCCAGCAGTTGCTGGGTCAGGGTCGCCGCCCGATTCACCGCGTCGCGGGTGTTGTCGACATGGCGTTTGGCCTTGTCCTTGTCCAGTTCCGGACGGTCCAAGTTGATCCTCAGGATATCCAGGTAGCCGACCATCACCTGCAGCAGGTTGTTGAAGTCATGGGCGATGCCACCGGTGAGTTGGCCCAGGGCTTCCATCTTCTGCGCCTGGCGCAGGGCGTCTTCGGCATCGCGGCGACGGGAGACATCCAGCTGCGAGGCGAAGTAGTAGCGCAGCTGCCCCTGGTGATCGAACACCGGCGAAATGAACAGCGCGTTCCAGAAGGTCGAGCCGTCCTTGCGGTAGTTGAGCAGCTCAATGTCGCAATCGCGCTGCTCGCGTACGGCATTGCGAATCTCGGCGATGTGCTCCGGACGGGTGTCAGGCCCTTGCAGGAAGCGGCAATTGCGCCCCATCACCTCGTCCAGGGCATAGCCGGTGGTACGCAGGAAGGACTCGTTGGCGAAGATGATCGGATTATCCGGCTGGTGCGGATCCGTCACGATCATTGGCATCCGGGTCTTCTTCACGGCGGCGAAGAAGATGTCGTCGTGTCCGAGGCCCTTGCCCAACTCCGCGATCTGCGCTGCGGAAGGGTGGGGAGACGAAGCGTTGGCGGTTTCGGTCATGAAAAGGAAGCCTGCGTGCGGACAGCGATACCTTCATTGTGACCGCTTATGCGGCCACAAGCTCCACCAGTTATCGTCATACGATGAGCAATGTGTCTGGAAGCACGGCGAACGCACAGGATTTGACCGGTTTTGCGTATGATGATCGCTCTCTGTCAAGGAACCCTCCTCATGAGCAAGGTGCTGGACAACCTGGTCGATCTGCTGACCCTCGAATCCCTGGCCCCCGATCTGTATCGCGGCGGCAGCCAGGATCTCGGCTTTCCCCAGCTCTTTGGTGGACAGGTGCTGGGGCAGGCGCTGTCGGCGGCCAGCCAGACCGTGCCGGTGGAGCGCCGTGTGCATTCCCTGCACGGGTACTTCCTGCGCGCCGGTTCGGCGGTGGAGGCGGTGACCTACCAGGTAGATCGCATCCGTGATGGCGGCAGCTTTTCCACCCGCCGGGTCACCGCCTTCCAGGGCGAGCAGCCGATCTTCTTCTGCAGCGCCTCCTTCCATATCGAGGAGCCTGGCTTCGAGCACCAGACGACCATGCCGGAGGTGCCCGCACCCGAGACCCTGCAGTCGGAGATCGCCCATGCCCAGCGCTATGCCGAGCTGATCCCCGCGCCGCTGCGCGACAAGCTGCTGGGGCCACGGCCGATCGAGATGCGCCCGGTGGTCTTTACCGATCCCTTCAAGCCGGAGCCCACCGAGCCGGTCCGCCACGTCTGGTTCCGCGCCACGGGCGATTTGCCGGACCAGCCGGCGCTGCACCGCTACCTGCTGGCCTATGCCTCGGACTTCAATCTGCTGCCCAGTTCGCTGCTGCCCCATGGCACCAGTTTCTGGGACCGCTCGCTGCAGATCGCCAGCCTCGATCATGCGGTCTGGTTCCACCGCGATTTCCGCCTCGACGACTGGCTGCTTTACGCCATCGACAGCCCCTGGGCCGGCGGTGCCCGGGGCCTGTGTCGTGGCAGCATCTACAACCGCGCCGGTCAACTGGTGGCCTCGGTGGCCCAGGAAGGACTGATTCGCAAACGCGGCTGAGGCCAGGCCCTCTAGCTGGCTATTTGTGCAGCACCCTTATAGGCTCTTGCTGCGAAGGACCGGACGCCCAGGGTGGGCGTCCAGACACACCATCAGTTTGGGGCATCGTTCTTGAATCGACTCGAGCGCGTCGTAACCGGTATCCAGGGGCTGGATGAGATCTTGAAGGGAGGCCTGGTCGCAGGCGCGTCCTATGTCATCCAGGGCCGTCCGGGTTCCGGCAAATCGATCATGGCCAACCAGATCGCCTTCAATCATGTGCGCGGCGGTGGGCGAGTGCTCTTCGCGACCATGCTCTCGGAAACCCACGAGCGGATGTTTCAGTTCTTTTCCACGCTGGATTTCTTCGACCGCTCCTGCATCGGTGACCAGGTCCAGTACCTGAGTGCCTTCGACACCATGGAAGGCGAGGGCCTGGACGAGGTGGTGCGTCTCCTGCGGCGCGAGATCAGCCGGCAGAAGGCCAGTCTGCTGGTAGTGGATGGCCTGCTCAATGCGCGCTCACGGGCGGAAACGCCCATCGACACCAAGAAGTTCATCGCCGAGTTGCAGGGGCATGCGGCCTTTGCCGGTTGCACGGTGATCTTTCTCACCAGCGCGCGTCTCGAAGATGGCAGCCCGGAACACACGATGGTCGATGGCGTGCTGGACTTGCACGAGGAAGAGATCGGCAGTCGTACCATCCGCCGCCTGGCCCTGCGCAAGACCCGCGGCAGCGGTGCATTGCCGGGTTTCCACGAATTCACCATCTCCGATGCCGGCATCACCGTGTTTCCACGCCTGGAGACGCTGTATCGCGATCCTTCGGCGGGCTCGACCTACCGGATCGGTCATCGGCGGGTGCCCAGTGGCATGGCGTCGCTCGATGCAATGATCAGAAACGGGCTGCCGGAAAGTTCGACCACCCTGATCATGGGTCCTTCGGGCGCTGGCAAGACCTCCATCAGCCTCAACTTCCTGGCCGCCTGCACGCCGGAAGCGCCCGCCCTGATGGTTGGCTTCTATGAACCCCCGGAGCGGCTGCTGCTCAAGGCGAGCGCCCTAGGCGTGGATCTGGCGAGTCGCATCGACGAGGGAGCCCTGCACCTGCACTGGCAACCCACCACCGAAATGCGTCTCGACGAGGTGGGAATCAAGTTGCTGGCAATGGTCAGGGAGCACGGCATCAAGCGATTGGTGATCGATAGCCTTGGCGCCATTGCCCGCTTCGCCTTGCCGCAAGGACGGCTCATCGAATACTTCAGCGCGTTACTGAACGAGCTGCGTACCGAGGGCGTCACAGTTTTAGCGACCTGGGAACTGCGCGACGTCTTCGGCGCTGATATAGCCGCGCCGGCGCCCGAACTTTCCAGCATGGTGGACAATCTGATTTTGCTGCGATTCATCGAGGCTGAGGCTGAGATCAAGCGAGTGCTGTCCATTCTCAAGGTCAGGGACAGCATCTACGATCCTTCACTGTGTGAGCTGGTGATTAACGATTCGGGAATAGAACTCAAAAAGGCATTCAAAGACATGGTGAAGGTACTTTCAGGTTCAGCCATGCCCTCAACACAACCATGATCGCGTCGGGTGGGAGAATCTCCAGATGACGACGATACTGGTAGTCGATGACGAATTTCTGATAGCGGACATCCTGGCCTTCGCCCTAGAAGACGAAGGCTACATGGTGGTCAAGGCGAGCAACGGTCGCCGCGCGCTTGATGTCTTCGATCGAGAACTACCATCGCTGGTCATCACCGACTTCATGATGCCGGTGATGAATGGCCGCGAACTGGCGGAAGCCTTACGCGAACGCCAGGGTCTGCAACACCTCCCCATCATCCTCATGAGCGGGGCTCAGGCGCACCTGGCCCAGGAGAGTTCGGAGCTGTTCGATGCGGTGTTCCAGAAACCGTTCAACATCGGCGAAATCGTGGATGCGGTACACAAGCACCTGGTAACGCTGGAACGTTAATGGACTCCACAGCAAAAAGGCCTGTCTAGACAGGCCTTTTTGCTGTGGAGCTGGCGCAGTGGCCAGCCCGGCGTCTCCGATCAGGAGCGCGAAAGCAGTACGCCCAGCACGAAACCGACACCGCCAGCGATGGCCAGGGCAGTGAAGGGCTTGTCGGCGGTCACATTGCGTGCGCAGTCGATGGCCTGGCCATATTGCTCCTGCAGCTTGCCTTCCAGTTGACGGGCCTTGCCCTCGGCTTGCCAGTCGGCGTTGCCGGTCGCTGCGCCGAAACTGTCCTGGACCTTGCCGGTAGCGTCCTTGGCATTGCCTATGATCTGATCGGTATTCATAAATGCACCTCGTGTGGGGAAACGGGGGAGGTCATGCCAAGCGGCATGCTTCCTTTATTGATCCGCGCCAGACGCATTTCGTTCAGGTCAATTTGCTGTTCGCGACATCTTTCGCGGTTCCCTGTCGAGAGGATTCATGATCTCCAGCCGTCTTTCCGCCCTTTGCCTGCTGTCGCTACTGGCTGGCTGCAGCACCCAGCAGCCGCCGGTCGAGCCCCCGACCAGTGCCGATGATCTCTTCGCCCGTCCGGTCATCGCCGAAAGCGTTCTGCGCGAGGGTTCACGCCTGCAGCTGGCGCTCGCCCTGGCAGAGGGCGGTTCTGCCCTGGTGTCTCTGGATTGCGCGGCCGACCAGGCCGAACTGCTCTACCTCGAGGGTGCTCAGCGGGTCTATCCCGGACGGGTGAATGCCTATGCCGCGCCCCTGCCGCTGAGCGCTGCCAAGGTGGCGACGCTCAAGCAGCGCCCTGATGTGGCGGCGCTCTGCGCCCAGCCGGCCAACACCGACTGGCGCGCCCTCGCCAGTGGCCCTGGGGGTGACACCCTGGTGATCGACCGTAACAGCCTGGTGGATGCCAACGGAATACGCCGCTTCTGGGGCGGTCAGCAACTGGCCGTGGCGGTGCAGACGCCGCGCTATGGTGCTCCGGTGCGTCAGTGGCGCGAATCCCTGGCCGCCGATTGCACGGCGCGTCGTTACCTGCTGCTGGCGCGCTACGGCCTGGACGATCGCGGGCGGGTGACCGACAGCCAGCTGGGCGCCCAGGGCCAGGAGGCCTTCACGGCGGCGCCGGTCGAGCGGCGGATGCTGCTGGAAGCCGCCTGTGATCGTCGGGACGCCTTGCTGGCCACGCCACGCCTGGATGGGGTCAAGGCTGCCAACACCGCACCGGCCGCACCACCGCCCCTCGGCGAATTGCCCGTGCCGCAGGCACAGCCCCTGCAGGCGCTGAAGGCGCAGGCGTTACCCGCGCCGCGTTTGGCCGTCCAGCGCTTCGTGGAGGAGGGCGAAAGTCGCTACGAAGGCCAGACCCATGCCTATCGCGAAGAAGTGCAGGTCAGCCCCGGCCCGCAGCCCGGACTGCTGCGCTTCAGTGCCCAGGGCAAGGCGGCCCGGGTCGATTCGCTCAACTGGCGCGGGCTGATCGATCTGGTCCGCCGTACCCGTATCGACAACGGCAATCTGCCGGTGGAAGAGGTGGCCAGCCTGGACCAGCTGAGCTTCAGCGGCGACTGGCGCGCCCTTGCCGTGGGTAGCCAGGTCGGCTATCAGGCGCGGCAATCCCTGACCGGCAATCTCAAAGGCACCGAGCAGCGCGAAATCCGGCTGTCCTGCAAGGTGGTGAGCGAAGGCGAGGCACGCAAGGTGCTGGCCAGCCTCAACGGGCGGGCCAAGACCCTGGAGTGCCAGCATGGCGAGACGGGAAGCGGACCGCGGAGTCGCTGGACCTATCTGGAAGACTACGGCTTCTTTCAGCTGACCAGTGTCGGTGCCGGCCGTGCCATGGGGCTGGAAAAGCACCTGAAGGAGCTGCGGTAGCCGAACCAGAGCCCTTGGCCGAAAGACGGACGCTCAGGAAAGGTCTGGAAGTTCCCATGCGATATTTTCCTTATAGGTAAAGATCACTCTCTCAAAGCGCTCTTTTTGGCGAATTAGTACCGGGAGTACGCTGTGTCTATCGAAACAGCACAACCAAGAGGTATTCGCTATGAAAGTCCTGGGTGTCCAAGCTATCGTCGCCGTCCTGTTCCTGGGTTTGCTGTCGGGTACCGCGTCCGCAGCCAGCCGCGACGCATCGAACAAGTCGATCCGTGTCAATGCGCAAACGCAGTTCCAGTCGGAGCATCCGAACCGGGTCTCCGCGCTCTACCAGAACAACGCCAACTAGTCTGGCGGCTGTCTCGACGCCCCGGCGACCCACTCGTCGCCGGGGCGTTGTGCTGTCTGGCCAGCCGCCAGGCAGGTCTCAGCCACTTCCCTGCGCGATTCGCCTCACCTGCTACCCCTCCGAGAAAAGCCGCCGTTCAGCACCCTCCCGACCGCCGTCGCCTCTTGCTCCGTAGCGGCCGGCGGCGCAGGCTGGGCGTCCGTCAGTGGAACGAGACCGAGTTATGAAGATCGGCGAATTGGCCAGACGTACCGATTGCGCGGTCGAGACCATCCGCTACTACGAGCGGGAGGGGCTGCTGAGCCCGGCAGCGCGTAGCAGCAGCAACTATCGCAGCTATGACGACACTCAGGTCGAGCGTCTGGTCTTCGTCCGCCATTGCCGTTCGCTGGACATGACGCTGGAGGAGATTCGCGCCTTGCTGGCCCTGCGCGACACCAGCGAACCCGGCTGTGCCCAGGTGGATGCCCTGATCGGCGCTCATCTGCATCATGTCGAGGTGCGCATCCGCGAATTGAATCAGCTGCGCGAGCAACTGGTGACCCTGAGGCGTCACTGCCAGGGAGAGGGCGAGGGCGACCGTTGCGGCATCCTGCGCGAACTCGGTCAGCCGGCGGCGCCGTCAGCGACTACCGCCAGTTGCAGTGCGGCTGGACACGCCCATGTGCCCGGCACCCACCGTCTGCACGACTAGCCAGGGATCAGAGCGTCTCTGCCCAGAGGTCGTACTCGTCGGCGTCGGTGACCCGGACCCAGACCTTGTCGCCCGGCTTGAGGGGATTGGCGCTGTCGACATAGACGTTGCCGTCGATTTCCGGGGCATCGGCGTAGGAACGGCCGATGGCGCCTTGCTCGTCCACCTCGTCGATCAAGACCTCGATCTCGCGACCGATCTTGAGCTGCAGGCGCGCCGCGGAAATGGCCTGCTGGTGCGCCATGAAGCGCTCCCAGCGCGCCTGCTTGACCTCGTCCGCCACCGGCTCCAGGCCCAGTTCGTTGGCGGGTGCGCCTTCGACCGGCGAGTACTGGAAGCAGCCGACGCGATCCAGCTGGGCTTCGGTGAGCCAGTCCAGCAGGTACTGGAAGTCTTCCTCGGTCTCGCCGGGGAAGCCGACAATGAAGGTGGAGCGGATGGTCAGCTCCGGGCAGATCTCGCGCCAGCGCTTGATGCGCGCCAGGGTCTTGTCCTCGAACGCCGGGCGCTTCATGGACTTGAGTACCTTGGGGCTGGCGTGCTGGAAGGGGATGTCCAGGTAGGGCAGCAGCTTGCCGGCGGCCATCAGCGGAATGACGTCGTCGACATTGGGGTAGGGGTAGACATAGTGCAGGCGCACCCAGACGCCCATGCTCGACAACGCCTCGCACAGTTCCAGCATGCGCGTCTTGACCGGCTGGCCGTTCCAGAAGTCCAGCCGGTACTTGAGGTCGACGCCGTAGGCGCTGGTGTCCTGGGAGATCACCAGCAGCTCCTTGACGCCCGCCTTGACCAGCCGCTCGGCCTCGGACAGCACGTCGCCCACCGGGCGGCTGACTAGCTTGCCGCGCATGGAGGGGATGATGCAGAAGCTGCAGCTGTGGTTGCAGCCCTCGGAAATCTTCAGGTAGGCGTAGTGGCGCGGGGTCAGCTTGATGCCCTGGGGCGGCACCAGGTCGATCAGCGGATTGTGCTCCAGCTGCGGCGGCACCACCTCGTGCACGGCGTTGACCACCTGCTCGTACTGCTGCGGCCCGGTCACCGCCAGCACGCTGGGATGCACGCCGCGGATGTTGCCCTCGTCCACGCCCATGCACCCGGTGACGATCACCTTGCCGTTCTCGGCGATGGCCTCGCCGATGGCGTCCAGGGATTCGGCCTTGGCGCTGTCGATGAAACCGCAGGTGTTGACCACCACCACGTCGGCGTCTTCATAGGTCGGCACGATCTCGTAGCCTTCCATGCGCAGCTGGGTGAGGATGCGTTCGGAATCGACGGTGGCCTTGGGACAGCCGAGGCTGACGAAACCGACCTTGGGGGCGGACGTTTGGATGGACATGGGCTAACCTCGGCGGGCGCTCAGGAGGCGCCTTGATCAAAAAACGCGCGATTCTAGCCATCTCTGCCGCCGCTTGGAAGGGGTAGGCGGGTCCTGGCGACCGCGCAGAGCTTTTTGCCGACCAAGGAGTCTATGGTGCTGGAAGCGCTACGCTGAGAGGTTGCGCGCGCCACGCTCCCGGCCTTTTCAACTTGATCCTGACGCCGCTTCGGCGCAGGATGCGCCGATTTTAGACTCTAGGAGCCCTGCATGAGCCGTCCGGAACACGAGCACGGTGGTAAAGCCCCTTCGGCCTTGGGAATGATCGTGCTCGCCACCGGCGTGGTATACGGCGACATCGGCACCAGTCCTCTCTATACCCTCAAGGAAGTCTTTTCGCCGCACTACGGCCTGCCGCTGAATCACGACAGCGTGCTCGGCATCCTGTCGCTGATTTTCTGGTCGCTCATCTGGGTCGTCACCCTCAAGTACATCACCTTCGTCATGCGCGCCGACAACCAGGGCGAGGGCGGCATCATGGCCCTCACGGCCCTGGCGCGCCGCGCCGCCCAGGGCTCGCCACGGCTGGCCACCACCCTGGTCCTGCTGGGGCTGTTCGGTGCCGCGCTCTTCTACGGCGACAGCATGATCACCCCGGCGGTCTCGGTGCTGTCGGCGGTGGAGGGCCTGGAGCTGGCCTTCGATGGCCTGGACGCCTGGGTCGTACCCATTGCCCTGGTGATCCTGGTCGGCATCTTCGCCATCCAGAAGCGCGGGACCGCCACCATCGGCAAGTTCTTCGGACCGGTGATGGTGCTCTGGTTCACCACCCTGGGAGCCCTGGGTGTCTATGGCATCGTCCAGCAACCCGAGGTGCTCAAGGCCTTCAATCCCTACTGGGCGGTGCAATTCTTCGTCGACAATCCGGTGAAGGGCTTCATCGTGCTGGGTGCGGCGGTGCTGGCGCTGACCGGCGCCGAAGCGCTCTATGCCGACATGGGCCACTTCGGGCGCAAGCCCATCGCCCGGGCCTGGCTGCTGCTGGTGCTGCCAGGGCTGGTGCTGAACTACTTCGGCCAGGGCGCGCTGCTGCTCGCCGATCCCGCGGCGGTGCGCAATCCCTTCTATCTGCTGGCGCCTGAGTGGCTGCTGCTGCCGATGATCGGCCTGGCGACCCTGGCTACCGTCATCGCCTCCCAGGCGGTGATCACCGGGGCCTTCTCCATGACCCGCCAGGCCATCCAGCTGGGCTACATCCCGCGCATGCAGGTCCAGCACACCTCCAGCCAGGAGCAGGGGCAGATCTACATCCCGCTGATGAACTGGGCGTTGATGCTGGGGGTGATCTTCCTGATCCTGACCTTCCAGTCCTCGGCCAACCTGGCCGAAGCCTACGGCGTGGCCGTGACGGGGACCATGCTGATCACCAGCTGCCTGGTGTCGGCGGTGATCCTGCTGCTGTGGAAATGGCCGCGCTGGATCATGGTGCCGCTGCTGATCGGCTTCCTGCTGGTGGACGTGCTGTACTTCTCCGCCAATGCGCCGAAGATCCTCTCCGGCGGGTCCTTCCCGGTGATCGCCGGTGTCATCATCTTCATCCTGCTGACCACCTGGAAGAGGGGCCGGCAACTGGTGGTGGAACGCCTGGACGACGGTGCCCTGCCGCTGCCGATCTTTATCAGCAGCATCCGCGCCCAGCCGCCGTTCCGCGCCAAGGGCACCGCGGTGTTCCTCACCGCCCGTACCGACGTGGTCCCCCACGCCATGCTGCACAACCTGCTGCACAACCAGGTGCTGCACGAGCAGGTGGTGCTGCTCACGGTGCGCTACGAGGACCGTCCGCGGGTATCGCGCGGCGAGCGCATCGAGGTCGAGGACTTCGGCGACGGCTTCTATCGGGTGGTCTTGCACTATGGCTTCATGGACGAACCGGACATTCCCCTGGCGCTCAGCCATTGCCCCTATCCAGGGCTGGATTTCACCCCGATGCGTACCACCTACTTCCTCAGCCGGGAGACGGTGATCGCTTCCAAGCGGCTGGGCATGGCGCCCTGGCGGGAGAATCTCTTCGTCTTCCTGATGAAGAACGCCAACGGCAACCTGAGATTCTTCAAGCTGCCGGTGAACCGGGTGATCGAACTGGGTACCCAGGTCGAGATCTAGTCCGACGCAGCCAGAAAAAAGGCCCCAGCAGGGGCCTTTTCTTTGTCTAGTTGAACACCGGTGGCGGCAAGGCGTCGGGATCGGTGATGAACGGCATCTGCCAGCTGTCGAGGGTCTGCCCACGGCCTTCCAGCTCGCTGCGCACCGTGCCTATGTAGCCGGCCAGGCGCAGGGGATCGCTGTAGTCGCCCTCGCTGAGCTGTTCTTCGGTGTAGAGCGTCTTGCCCTGGGCATCGACCACGCCCAGGGCCAGGTCATGGCCGTCCGCACCGGACGACACCACGCAGCCAAGGGGTTGGAAGGCATCCACCAGGATCTTGCTGGCGGCATCGGCGGAAAGCGGTGTGCTCATGTCGGGGGTCTCCGTGGCTATTGCAGCCATAGACTGCTGGAGACCGGCCCCTTGTTCCGGCCGTTCGTCCGGGCCCGCAGGCCCGGACGAGATACGCTATTGCGGCGTACGGGCCTCGATGGCCTTAACCATGAAGTCGGCCAGCTTGTCGTAGTTCTCGTCGAAGTGGTGACCGCCCGGGCGGCCCAGCTTCTCGCCCGGCTGACCCGGTTGGGTGCAGCCGCTGTCGTCCTTCTCTTCCTCGCCATAGACGCAGAACAGCTTGGCGGCGGGAATCCTGCTGGTTTCCGGCAGGGTATCGGCTTCGTCACCCGGCTTGCCCAACCAGCCCTCCACGGCGATCTCGAAGTTGCTCTTGCGACTGAAGGCCAGCAGCAGCAGCGAGGTCACCTGGTCCTGATCCGCCTTGGGCAGGCGGTTGTAGACCGCTGGCAGGATGTCGGCGCCGAAGGAGTAGCCAGCCAGCACGAAGTGCTTGGCGTTCCACTTCTCGCGGTATTCCTGCATCAGGTTGGTGAGGTCGGCGGCGACCTGCTCGGGACTTTTGTGCTGCCAGAAGTAGCGCAGGGAATCCACGCCGACGACCGGATAACCGGCCTCGTTCATGGCCTGGGCCGAGAGCCGGTCGATGTCGCGCCAGCCGCCGTCGCCGGAATAGAAGATGGTCACCACGTCGGGATGGCCGGGCTTGACGTCCGGATCGGCCGGCATCTCGATGGTCGGGATGTCGTTGTGCTGGCCCAGCAGGCGATTCTTCAGCTGGGTGCGCAGCACCACCGGCAGGGCAGTGCCATAGTCGGCGATGGTCAGGTCGGCATTGCTCTGCTGACGCACGAAGATGGCCGAATCGTCGGTTGGATGATCGTTCCAGGCGATGTGCCATTGGCCAGCGGCCGCCTTGGCCGGCAGGGCGTCGGGGCAATCCAGGGTTTCCAGATTGAAGCCTACGCTCAGGGCCGCCGCCTTCGGGTTGTCCTGGGTCGTCAGCCAGCGCCAGGCCCGGGCGGCGCCCGGACCGATGCCGCCGACGAAGGTCGGGGCGCCACTCAGCTGCTTGGCCGCCTGGGTGAAGTCGTCGTTCTGCGCCTGGCAGCTGTTGGCGACCCTGACCTCGTACTGGACGATCTCGGCGCCGGTGTTGGTCGCCAGGCCCAGCAGGTCGGCATCCGCCAGTTGCAGGTCCGAAGGCGTGGCCAGGACCACGCGGGCATGCGGCTCGCCCTTGGGTGCGGCCATGGTCAGCAGGCGGCCATCCGGCTGTTCCAGGACCTTGACCTGGGGCGCCGACGGCCAGCGATGGAGCCACCACCAGCCCAGACCTCCAGCGATCAGCAGGATGACGAGCAGTACTGCGAGTGCACGTTTCAGCATAGGAGTCTCAACGTTTGACCAGGCCGGTATAACCCCCGGCGATTAGGGCGGCGGTATCGGCGAAGGCGACCAGGGGATCCAAGCCGGCGGGCACCGCCATGTAGCGCGGTTCCCATTCCGGATCGAACTTGTCCTTGAAGCGACGCAGCCCTTGGAAGTTATAGAACTGTTCGCCACGCCTGAACACCATGGCCCCCAGGCGCTGGGTGATGGGGGCGCCACGACGGGGGTGCAGACCGGCCAGCGGGACCATGCCCAGGGAGAAGCGGGCGAAGCCGGCAGCCTTGAAGTGCAGGATCAGCCCCAGCATGAGGAATTCCATGGTCTGCTTGGGCGCATCCGCGGTGACCCGCATCAGGTCGATGCTGGCCAGGTCGGGGCGTTCGGTTTCCAGCAGGTTGGCGAAGGCCACCGCCTTGTCCTGGAAACGCACCACGGCGATACGAAAGTGCTTGAGGTAGGTAGGATCGAAACGACCCAGGGAGAAGCCCTTCTCGCGCACCTGCTTGCTCTCCAGCCAGACGTCGGAGATGGCCTTGAGCTCGTCCAGCGGCGCTTCGCCCGGGGCGTGGAATTCGATCGCCAGGCCGTCGCGCTGGCCGCGATTCCAGGTGTATCTCAGGTCCTTCTTGCCCTTGCTGTCGAGATCGAAGGCATGCAGGTCCACCCGGGCCTCTTCTCCAAGCTTGAGCGCCGTGAGACCGATGTCCATGTAGAACGGCAGGTTCTCCGCCCGCACCTGATAGAACACCGGCCGGGCATGGTGCAGGTCGCAGAGATCGCGGAATTTCCAAATCAGCTCGGCGCGAGGCTGGGAGCGGCCGATGGGATCGAAGAGGGCGATCAGACTGCGGCCCCGTCGTCCGTACATCAGGAAGGCATCGTCGCTGTCGTGGAAGAGCAGGGCCTTGTCACCGGTCATCACCAGGCCGCCATCCGGCTGACTGGATTTGCGCACGATGCCGAAGGCCCGCTCGAGCTCGGCGCTGGTGGGGGCTTCGATCGGCGGCGGCGCGGCGCGCAGCAGCCAGCCCAGGGCGATGATCAGCAGCAGGACCGAACTGCCCAGGGCGGCACGCAGGCCGCGTGGGGCATCGGCATCCAGCGCGAATTGCCACCAAAGGCGGGTGTCGTAGGGCACGTCCTGATAGGCGAACAGCAGCAGCCACACCGAGGCGGCGACCACGCAGATGCTGGCGGTCACGTACAGCGGCGAGAAGGGCTGTTCCATCAGCCGGCTGCGGCGATAGAAGGATTTGCGGAAGATGGCGAGCAGCGCGGCCGTGATCGCCAGAATGGAGGCTTCCTCCCAGTCGAAACCCTTCAACAGGGACAGCAGGCAGCCCAGCAACAGCAAGACCAAGGTCACCGCCCAAGCCGCGGAGAGGCGCCGGCGCAATCCCTGCGCCAGCAATAGACAGACGACGCCGATCAGGCTCGCGCCCAGGTGGGAGGCATCGATCAACCGCTGGGGCAGCAGAAAATCCATGCCCTCCAGGCGGGTGTCTATTTCAGGGGTGACCCCAGAAAAAAGCAGTACCACCCCAGAAAAAAAAACCAGGATGGCGAGGATGGGTGCCGCCAGACCGGAGGCGACCCGTACGGCCGGACTGTTCGACAGCAGGCGGCGGCCTTCGCTGAACAGCAGCACCAGGCAGGCGATGACGAAGGGCAGCAGCACATAGAACAGCCGGTAGACCACGAGCGCCGCGGCCAACTGGGCGGCGCCCAGCTCGTTGGCGAAGGCCGCCAGCAGGACAGCCTCGAACACGCCGACACCGCCCGGAACGTGACTGAGCACCCCGGCGGCCAGCGCCAGCAGGTAGACCAGCAGGAAGGCACCGAAGGGCGGCGCTGTGGGCAGCAGCAGATAGAGCACCATCGAGGCGGCGGTCACGTCGAGGATGGTGATCACCAGCTGCAGCACGGACAGCCGCAGGGTCGGCAGGCGCAGGGCGCGCTTGCCGATGCGGAAGTGCAGGGCGTGGGCGCAGGGCTGCTCGGGCACCCGCCAGCGGCGCAGGGCCAGGATGCCGACGGCATAGCCGATAAGGATCAGCGCGGACACGGTGATGATCACCGCTTCCGGAACGCGCAGGGCCTGGGTGGACGCCGGCAGATTGGTCAGGGCGGCGATGGCCGCCAGGGGTGGCAGCGCGGTGCCCAGCGCCAGGCTCGAAAACACCGTCATCTGCGCCACTTCCAGGGCGCTGAGGCCCTGGCGGGCATAGAGGCGATAACGCACCGACCCACCGGACAGCATGGACAGGCCAACCGCATTGCCGATGGCGAAGGCGGTAAGGCCGCCCATGGTCCAGGCGCGTGCCGGCAGCTTGACGTCGGCGAAGCGCATGGCCGACCACTCGTAGCCGAGCAGGATGGTGAAGCCGGCGGCGGCGGCGATCAGCGCGCCGATCAGGGAGGAGTGGGGAATATCGTGAAGGGCATCGTGGAGAGCTTCGCCATCGATGCTGCTCAGCAGATGCCAGCAGACCACCAGGGCGGCGGCGAACAACACCAGCGTCAGACCCAGTTCGATGGGTTGCCGGTAGGCCGTCAGGCGCTCCAGGAGGCGCCAGGGCAGCGCCTGAGGGGGCGAAACAGGGTGGTCCGCAGGGGATGCCGGCTTCGAGGAGACCTCTTTGGCTGGATCAGGTGCAGTCATGCAAACTCCTCTAGACAGGAACGCGCGTCAGATTACTGGTCGCGCGCGGTTTGCCAAGCCTTGTACAGATAAAAAAAGCTCTGTACCAACCTTTGTAGCTCTTGTAGCCACAGAGTTCGCACCGTCTGGATCTGAACCGGGTCAAATTCAGGGCAAAAAAAAACCACTCAAGAGAGTGGTTTTTTCGAATTTGGTTGCGGGAGCTGGATTTGAACCAACGACCTTCGGGTTATGAGCCCGACGAGCTACCAGACTG
>NZ_WHOV01000300.1:0-267 GCF_009765395.1 Pseudomonas sp. BAV 4579
GCCCGGCTACGCCGGGCTGTGGTGGCTCTTACAGGCTCAAGACAACACCTGTCTAGCAGGCACTACTCCACCGTCTCCGCCGCGCCCTTTTGGTCCCCTCTCCCCCGGGGAGAGGGCTAGGGTGAGGGCAACCTCAGCTACGCCGCGTCAGGCTCCCGCTAGCCAATTAACTGCTCCCAGCGCCCAAGCCATCTGGGTTCCGCCACACTTTTCCCGCTCCAAAGACAACACCCCCGCCAGAGTGATCTGAGCGGGGGTGCTGGGTGT
>NZ_WHOV01000301.1:0-429 GCF_009765395.1 Pseudomonas sp. BAV 4579
GAATTGCTGTCTCAGCTCTTGATCGATATCGCCCTCGGGGCGGTGCTGGGTGTGGTGGGTGGGTTGTTCGGCATCGGCGGCGGCTTGATCGCCATTCCGGTGCTGGCCCTGCTGTTCGGCCTCGACCAGCAACTGGCCCAGGGCACCGCCCTGGTGATGGTGGTGCCCAATGTGCTGCTGTCGGTCTACAAGTACAACCAGCGCAATCGCATCGACTGGCAGCGCGCCGGTCTGCTGGCCGCCGCCGGCATGCTCTCGGCCCTGGCGGGTACGGCGCTGGCGGTGTCCCTGGACGCCCGCTCCATGCGCCACGGCTTCGTCGGCTTCCTGCTCGTGCTGGTGCTCTACAACCTCTGGCAACTCTATCGCCGTGGCCAGCCGCCGCTGACGACGCCGAGTCGCCTGGGGCTCGGGGTGCTGGGGCTGGTG
>NZ_WHOV01000047.1:0-68842 GCF_009765395.1 Pseudomonas sp. BAV 4579
CTTGCTCACGAGACCCATCATGGCCCAGGCCCCCGGCCTCTATACCCCCACCGTCCCCGTTCCGGCGGACCGTCGCGTCCTTGGCGGGCGCGATCTCTTCACCCTCTGGTTCTCCCTGGGCATCGGCCTCATGGTCGCCCAGGCCGGCGCGCTGCTGGCACCCGGCCTCGGCCTGGCCGATGGCCTGCTGGTGCTGGTGCTCGGCACCGGGGTCGGGGTGCTGCTGCTGGCGGCTGCCGGCCTGGTGGGCAGCGACACCGGCCTGGCCGGCATGAGCGCCCTGGGCCAGAGCCTCGGCCAGCGCGGCGCGCTGTTGCCGGCGGTGCTCAACATCACCCAGCTGATCGGCTGGGGCGCCTTCGAACTGGTGGTGATGCGCGAGGCGGCCAGTGTGCTGCTGGGCAGCTGGGGCCAGCAGGCCTGGTCCTCGCCGGTGCTCTGGACCCTGGTGTTCGGCGCCCTGGCGACGGCCCTGGCGGTGGCCGGTCCGCTGACCTTCGTGCGCCGTTTCCTCAGCCGCTGGGGTATCTGGCTGCTGCTGGGGGCCTGCACCTGGCTGACCCTGGATCTCTTCCTGCGCGCCGACCTGAGCGCGCTCTGGCAACGCCCGGGCGACGGCTCCCTGACCCAGGCGCTGGGCTTCGATCTGGTGGTGGCCATGCCACTGTCCTGGCTGCCGGTGATCGCCGACTACACCCGCTTCGCCCGCACCGGCCGCAGCGCCGGGCGCGGCGTCCTGCTGGGCTACTTCTGTGGCAACCTCTGGCTGATGGGCCTGGGCTTCGCCTATACCCTGGCTTTCGCCAGCGGCGGTGAAGCCGACGCCCTGCTGCGCGCCCTGGCCGTGGCCGGCCTGGGCCTGCCGCTGCTGCTGATCCTGCTGGACGAATCGGAAAACGCCTTTGCCGCCTATCACTCGGCGGCGGTGGCGACGGGTTTCCTGGCCCAGGTGAAGATCTGGCAGCTGACCCTGGCCATCGGCATCCTCTGCACCCTGCTGGCGCTGCTGGTACCCCTGGCCCAGTACGAACACTTCCTGCTGCTGATCGGCTCGGTGTTCGCCCCGCTGTTCGGCGTGGTGCTGGTGGATCACTTCCTGCTGCGCCGCCGCAAGGCTCCGCAGCGGGTGCGGGCGCTGCGCCTGGAATCCCTGATCGCCTGGGCCCTGGGCGTGGCCGTCTACCACCTGCTGCCGACCCTGCTCCCCGCCTGGGGCGCGACCCTGCCAGCCATCGTGGTGGCCGGCACCGCGCAGGCGCTGTTGGGATTGAAGCGGGTTTAGGGGCCGGCCCGTTGGGCTTCGCTGCGCTCAACCCAACCTACGCCTGACTGCCCCTCTCCCGCGTGCGGGGAGGGTTGGGGTGGGGGTATCGCGGCCATGGATGCGGCGATGCGGCCGCTCCTACAGAAGATCTAGTCCGCTGTAGGAGCGGCCCATGGCCGCGATCAAGCCCGCTTGCAGCAGATGATTTCGGTTGACCAGGTCCTACGGCTGCCGCGCCTTGCCCCGCCCCGGGAAATACTCGCCCTTGAGGATGCCATTGAGCTTGGGATAGGGGATCTTCAGCTCCGGATGGCCCATGGCGTAGGGGGCGATGCTGCCGATGTCGTACTTGAGCGTCAGGGCGCCGAAGTCCAGGGCCACGTTGTTGGTCTTGAGAAAGGGCCACTGCTGGCGGAAGTCGGCATCGCCGACGTTGTTGCTGACCATCCAGGCCTCGCGCGACAGCTGCGCCAGCCGCCAGAACTCGGCTTCCTGCCCCGGCACCAGCATGTCGCCCAGGGTGATCTGCCGGTCGAGATGGCGATCCCAGGTGACGAAGTCGCGGCCGGCCAGACCATGGGCACCGCCATTGGCCAGGTAGCTGGAGAACTCGATGATCACCAGGCCGTCATGCTGTTCACGCACCTTGGCCTGCAGATAGCTGCTCCAGCGTGGCTGCGCCTTGGCGAGGAAATCCCGCTCGTAGCTCTCCAGCGAAGCCGGGATGGGCGCACCCGGCTCGGCGCGGGCCAGGCCCAGCAGGTGCCGCTGCACCAGGGCGTCCAGGGCCGGGTCGCCGAATTCCACGTAGTCGATGTTGATCAGCGGGCAGTCTTCGCCCTGGCAACCGGCCGGGCGGTGCTCCCAGGCCTGGTGGCGAGGCGCGAGGGGTTTGTCGAGGTTGGGGCCGAAGACGCTTTGGCAACCACCGAGCAGCAGGCCGGCGAGCAGGAGGAGTGGGCGGATACGCATGGGATTCCTTGTCATTTGAACAGAGAACGACGGCTTTCGAACCCGTCTGGCTCGATAAGTTTGCCAGGGGCGGACGGAGGTTTCCCGGCTTGTTGTCCTTTTCGCGACTTGGCGCGCCAGGGGCTGCACGAGTGCAGGCGGCACGCTAGGATGAGCTGATCACCTTCATTCAGCGCTGGAGCGCCCATGACCGAAGCCAACGAATCCCAGGCGCCCGCCGTTGAAATCCTGAGCCGCGAGATCTGCTTTCAGGGCTTCTATCGCATGGCCCGTTTCCGGCTGCGCCATCGCCAGTTCTCCGGTGCCCTGGGCCCGGAACTGGAGCGCGAGGTCTTCGTGCGTCCCGATGCCGTCTGCGTGCTGCCTTACGACGCCGTGCGTGACGAAGTGGTGCTGATCGAGCAGTTTCGCGTCGGCGTCATGGAAAAGACCGCTCATCCCTGGCTGCTTGAGCCGGTGGCGGGCTTGGTGGACAAGCAGGGCGAGGCCGTCGAGGCGGTCGCTCATCGGGAAGCCGAGGAAGAAGCCGGGCTGACCTTGCAATCGCTCTGGCCCATCTCCACCTACTTCCCCTCGCCTGGCGGCAGCGACGAACAGGTCTATCTCTACCTGGGTCGCTGCAGCACCGTGGATGCCGGTGGCGTCCATGGCCTGGAAGAGGAGGGCGAGGACATTCGCGTCCATGTCTGGTCGCTGGACGAGGCACTGGCCGGGGTTCGCGACGGTCGAATCAATAACGCAGCGGCTATCATCGCCCTGCAATGGCTGGCGCTCAATCGCGCCGAGGTACGGGGGTTATGGGGCTGAAACTGCGAGATCGCTATCGAGTTGACCTGCCGGGCCTGCAGGCCACGTGCGAGGCCAACTACGTGCGGCTGATGCGGCTTCTGCCCAAGATGCGCGAAGCCGTGGTATCGCGCCGCGTCATGTTGTCGCAAGGCGAGCGCCCACTGGGCGTGCTTGCCCTGGAGGTCACCGAGGCCTGTCCCTATACGACGGTCTTGCGGGTGCGTCAGGAACTGGGCCTGCCCTGGTTGCCGGTGCCCGAACTGGAAGTGCGCGTCTATCACGATGCGCGGATGGCGGAAGTGGTGTCGGCCGGGGCCTCTCGGCACCTGCTTGGACGCTATCCCTATCCCAATCAGGCCATGTATCAGCCTGACGAAAAGAGTCAGCTCAATCTGTTTCTCGGTGAGTGGCTGAGTCACTGCCTGGCCTGTGGCCACGAAGCTGAACCTATCCTGCAGCGATGAGCATTGGAGCGCAACGCTGATAGCCGTAGCTTCCCTCGCGCAGTGCAAGCTGCGAAAATGTGAAGCATGCACGTAAGTTCCCGGGAACTTTTCTGCACCCTGCCTGCGCTAGTTGTTCCCTTATGCCTAGGAGGCTTTGGTGAGTTTGCCGGATAGTGTCAACGCTCCCCTCGTCGTCCAATTGACCGATAGTCATCTGTTTGCGCGCGCCAACGGTCGGTTGTTGGGTATCGATACGGCAGCCAGCCTGCAACAGGTGGTGGCCCAGGTGGTCCGGGAGCAGCCACATATCGATCTGCTGCTGGCCAGCGGTGATCTCTCCCAGGACGGCTCCGTGGCCTCCTATCAACGCTTTTGCGAGCTGACCGAACCCCTGGCTGCGCCCATGCGCTGGTTGGCCGGCAACCATGACGAGAATGCGCCCATGGCCAAGGCCTGTGGCGATCGCGATTTCCTGGAAACCGTCACCGACCTGGGCGCCTGGCGGCTCATCCTGCTCGACAGTACCGTGCGCGGCTGCGTGTTCGGTGAGCTGGAGCAGGCGCAGCTGGTGGCCCTGGACGAGGCCCTGAGTGCCGCGCCCGAGCGTCCGGCGCTGATCTGTCTGCACCATCACCCGGTCCCGGTGGGCTGTGGCTGGATGGAGCCCCTGGGCCTGCACCGGGCGGACGAGCTGTTTGCCGTGCTGGATCGCCATCCTCAGGTCAGGGTGGTGCTCTGGGGGCACATCCACCAGGAGTTCGATCAGCTGCGCAATGGCGTGCGCCTGCTGGCCTCGCCGTCCACCGGTCTGCAATTCGAGCCGGGCAGCCAGGACTTCAAGGCGGGTGATCAGGCCCCGGGCTATCGCTGGTTGCGCCTGTTGCCCGACGGCAGTCTGGAGACCGGTGTCTCGCGTCTGCAACAGCATGCCTTCACCGTGGATCACAGCGCCGCCGGCTACTAGGGTCGCCCGGGCTGACGCCGGTCGGCTGCCTTGGTCGCGAGGGTCGAAACGGGTTATTCTTTACCTGTTTATTTATCCAGTAGGAGCGGCCCGATGCCGTCGATCCTCTATATCCATGGTTTCAACAGCTCACCCGCGTCCCTGAAGGCGCGGCAGCTCACCGCCTGCATGACCCGTCTCGGCCTGGCGGACCGCTTGCGCGCGCCGGCGCTGCCCAATGATGCCGACGCTGCCTTCGCTTTACTGGAGCGCGAACTGGCCGAGCTGGACGCCCCCTTGCTGGTCGGCAGCTCCCTGGGCGGCTACTATGCCACCGTCCTGGCCGAGCGCCACGGGCTCAAGGCCGTGCTGATCAACCCGGCGGTCCGGCCCTGGCGCTTCATGGAGCATTACCTGGGGCCCCAGCGCAATCACCATACCGGCGAGAGCTGGACCCTTACCGAGGCCCATGTCGAGGCCATGCGTGCGCTGGAAGTCGCGGCACCGGCGGATCCCGAGCGCTTCCACGTCTGGCTGCAGACCGGCGACGAGACCCTCGACTACCGCGACGCCGAACGCTACTACGGCGGCTGCACCCTGCGTATCGAACAGGGTGGCGACCACGGCTTCCAGGGCTTCCATCGCCAGCTGCCGCTGCTGCTGGAGCTGGCCGGCTTCGACCCGGCGCTCTGGCGCGAGCTGGATTTCAACACCTTCGAATAGAGACCCCATGGCCACGCAGAACGCCTATAACGCCGACGCCATCGAAGTCCTCTCCGGACTCGATCCGGTGCGCAAGCGCCCTGGCATGTACACCGACACCTCGCGGCCCAATCACCTGGCCCAGGAAGTCATCGACAACAGCGTGGACGAGGCCCTGGCCGGTCATGCGCGCCAGGTGCAGGTGATCCTGCACGCCGACAACTCCCTCGAAGTCATCGATGACGGTCGCGGCATGCCGGTGGACATTCATCCGGAAGAGGGCGTCTCCGGCGTCGAGCTGATCCTTACCAAGCTGCACGCCGGTGGCAAGTTCTCCAACAAGAACTACCAGTTTTCCGGCGGTCTGCACGGCGTGGGCATCTCGGTGGTGAACGCCCTGTCGACCCGGGTCGAGGTGCGCGTCAAACGCGAGGGCAATGAATACGGCATGGCCTTCGCCGACGGCTTCAAGGCCAGCGAACTGGCCGTGGTCGGCAGCGTCGGCAAGCGCAATACCGGCACCAGCGTGCATTTCTGGCCGGACCCCAAGTACTTCGATGCGCCCAAGTTTTCCGTCAGCCGCCTGAAGCACGTGCTCAAGGCCAAGGCGGTACTCTGCCCGGGCCTGGCGGTGAGCTTCCTCGACGAAGCCAGTGGCGAGCGCAGCGAATGGCATTACGAAGACGGCCTGAGATCCTATCTGATCGACACCGTGGGCGACGCCCTGCGGCTGCCCGAGGCGCCCTTCCACGGCAGCCTGGCCTCGGCCCGGGAAGCGGTGGACTGGGCGCTGTTCTGGCTGCCCGAAGGCGGGGAGTCGGTGCAGGAAAGTTACGTCAACCTGATTCCCACCGCCCAGGGCGGCACCCATGTGAACGGCCTGCGCCAGGGCCTGCTGGACGCCATCCGCGAATTCTGCGAATTCCGCAACCTGCTGCCGCGCGGCCTCAAGCTGGCCCCGGAAGACGTCTGGGAGCGCATCGCCTTCGTCCTCTCGATGAAGATGCAGGAGCCGCAATTCTCCGGCCAGACCAAGGAGCGCCTGTCCTCCCGCGAGGCCGCGGCCTTCGTTTCCGGGGTGGTCAAGGACGCCTTCAGCCTCTGGCTCAACGCCCATCCGGAGCTGGGTCAGCAGATCGCCGAGCTGGCCATCAACAATGCCGGCCGCCGCCTCAAGGCGGGCAAGAAGGTCGAGCGCAAGAAGATCACCCAGGGGCCGGCACTGCCCGGCAAGCTGGCCGATTGCGCCGGTCAGGATCCGATGAGATCCGAGCTGTTCCTGGTGGAGGGCGACTCTGCGGGCGGCAGCGCCAAGCAGGCGCGCAGCAAGGAATTCCAGGCCATCATGCCGCTGCGCGGCAAGATCCTGAACACCTGGGAAGTGGATGGCAGCGAGGTGCTGGGCAGCCAGGAGGTACACGACATCGCCGTGGCCATCGGTATTGACCCGGGCAGCGCCGACCTCAGCGGCCTGAGATACGGCAAGATCTGCATCCTCGCCGACGCCGACTCCGACGGGCTGCACATCGCCACCTTGCTGTGCGCGCTGTTCGTGCAGCACTTCCGGCCGCTGGTGGATGCCGGCCACGTCTATGTGGCCATGCCGCCGCTGTACCGCATCGACCTGGGCAAGGAGGTGCACTACGCCCTCGACGAAGCCGAGCGCGACGGTGTCCTGGATCGCCTGGCGGCGGAAAAGAAGCGTGGCAAGCCCCAGGTGACCCGCTTCAAGGGCCTGGGCGAGATGAATCCGCTGCAGCTGCGCGAGACCACCATGGACCCCAATACCCGGCGCCTGGTGCAGCTGACCCTGGAGGACGTGCCCGGCACCCTCGAGATGATGGACATGCTGCTGGCCAAGAAGAGATCCGGCGATCGCAAGAGCTGGCTGGAGTCCAAGGGCGATCGCGCCGAAGTGCTGCTCTAAATATGTTGGCTGCGCTTATCGCGGCCATGGCGGTTCGCCGCAGCGACCGCTCCTACAGGTGTATCGAGCGCCTGTAGGAGCGGCCCATGGCCGCGATGGACACAACACCCCGATTACCGACGTAACACCAAAGGATTCCCATGAGTGCACCCCTCGACCTGAGCCTGGATGGCGTCGAACGCCGTTCGCTGGCCGACTTCACCGAGCAGGCGTACCTGAACTACTCCATGTACGTCATCATGGACCGCGCCCTGCCGCACATCGGCGACGGCCTCAAGCCGGTCCAGCGCCGCATCATCTACGCCATGAGCGAATTGGGCCTGGATGCCGACGCCAAGCACAAGAAATCCGCCCGTACCGTGGGTGACGTGCTCGGCAAATACCATCCCCACGGCGACTCGGCCTGTTACGAAGCCATGGTGCTCATGGCCCAGCCGTTCTCCTATCGCTATCCGCTGGTGGATGGCCAGGGCAACTGGGGTGCGCCGGACGATCCCAAGTCCTTCGCCGCCATGCGTTACACCGAGGCGCGGCTGTCGCGCTATTCCGAGGTGCTGCTCAACGAACTGGGTCAGGGTACCGTGGACTGGGTGCCCAACTTCGACGGCACCCTGAACGAGCCGGCGGTGTTGCCGGCACGGCTGCCCAACCTGCTGCTCAACGGCACCACCGGCATCGCCGTGGGCATGGCCACCGACATCCCGCCGCACAATCTGCGCGAGGTGGCGGCCGCCTGCATACGCCTGCTGGACGATCCCATCGCCGGGATCCCCGAACTGCTCGAACACGTGCCGGGCCCGGACTTCCCCACCGAAGCCGAGATCATCACGCCCCACGCCGATCTGCGCAAAATCTACGAGACCGGTCGCGGCTCGGTGCGCATGCGCGCCGTCTACCGCCGCGAAGATGGCGACGTGGTGATCACCGCGCTGCCGCACCAGGTCTCAGGTTCCAAGGTGCTGGAGCAGATCGCCGCCCAGATGCAGGCCAAGAAGCTGCCCATGGTGGCCGACCTGCGCGACGAGTCGGACCACGAGAATCCGACCCGCATCGTCATCGTGCCGCGCTCCAACCGCATCGATGCCGACGAGCTGATGCAGCACCTGTTCGCCACCACCGATCTCGAATCCAGCTACCGGGTCAACCTCAACGTCATCGGCCTGGACGGCAAGCCCCAGGTCAAGGACCTCCGGCAGATCCTCCAGGAGTGGCTGATCTACCGCATCGGCACGGTGCGCCGCCGCCTGCAGTTCCGTCTGGACAAGGTCGAGCGCCGCCTGCACCTGCTGGATGGCCTGCTGATCGCCTTCCTTAACCTGGATGAGGTGATCCACATCATCCGCACCGAAGAGCATCCCAGGCAGGCGCTGATGGCCCGCTTCGAACTCTCCGAGGACCAGGCCGACTACATCCTCGAGACCCGCCTGCGCCAGCTGGCGCGCCTGGAAGAGATGAAGATCCGCGGCGAACAGGCCGATCTGCTCAAGGAGCAGAAGCGCCTGCAGACCCTGCTGTGCAGCGACAAGAAGCTGCGCAATCTGGTCCGTGACGAACTGATCAAGGATGCCGAGACCTATGGCGACGCCCGCCGCTCGCCCATCGTCGCCCGGGCCGAGGCCAAGGCGCTGTCCGAAACCGAGCTCATGCCGACCGAGCCGGTGACCGTGGTGCTGTCCGAGAAGGGCTGGGTGCGTCAGGCCAAGGGCCATGACGTCGATCCGACCGGGCTGTCCTACAAGGCCGGCGACGGCTTCAAGGCGGCGGCCCTGGGTCGTTCCAACCAGTTCGCCGTCTTCATCGACTCCACCGGCCGCAGCTATTCCGTCGCCGCCCATTCACTGCCGTCGGCGCGTGGCCAGGGCGAGCCCCTGACCGGACGCCTGACGCCGCCGCCGGGGGCCAGCTTCGAATGCCTGCTGCTGCCGGATGACAGTGGCCTCTATGTCCTGGCCTCGGACGCCGGCTACGGTTTCGTGGTCAAGGGTGAGGACTTGCAGGCCAAGAACAAGGCCGGCAAGGCCCTGATCAGCCTGCCCAATGGCGCCAGGGTACTGTCTCCGAAACCGGTGGCCTCCCTGGAGGACACCTCCCTCGCGGTGGTCACCAACGAAGGGCGGCTGCTGGTGTTCGCCATCACCGAGCTGCCGCAACTGGCCAAGGGCAAGGGCAACAAGCTGATCTCCATTCCCGGCGAGCGGGTCGCCAAGCGCGAGGAATACGTGGTCGACCTGGCCGTGGTGCCGGCCGGCGCTTCCCTTACGCTGCAGGCCGGCAAGCGGCCCTATACCCTCAAGGGCAGCGATCTGGAGCACTACCGTGCCGAGCGCGGCCGGCGGGGCAACAAGCTGCCTCGGGGCTTCCAGCGGGTAGACTCGCTGCAGGTGGAAACTTGAGCCGCCCGCGGTCAGCCGTTAGCATAGCCCGGATTTTTTCGACCAGGACTCGCCGGGCCTCGCTGCCCGCCGAGAGAGAGCCTCGATGAAACGGATGTGTCTTGCCAGGCTGGCGCTGGTTGGCCTACTGGCCGGCCTGGGTGGCTGCGCCAGCCTCGGCCCCAGCCACTACTACCAGCTCGATGGCGGCAATGCGCGTGCGCCGGCGAGCAGTGAGCGTGGCCTTGCGGTGTGGATCGAAAGCCTGCAACTGGCCGACTACCTGCAGCGCGACGTGCTGCTGGAGCGCCAGCCCGACGGCAGTCTCAAGACCACCCGCGATCACTGGGCCGGACCGCTGGACGCCAACGTGCGTCAGTTGCTGCAGCGCCAGCTCACCGGCCGCCTCAATAGCGGTCGGGTGGTGGTGGGGGAGCAACCCGCAGGCTTCGATCCGCAGTACCGGGTGGAGCTGGTAGTGACCCGGCTCGATGCCGGTGACCAGGCGCCTGCCACCCTCGATGCCAGCTGGCAGTTGCGCGACGGCCGGGGCCGGCTGCTGGACACCGAGGTGATCCACCTGCAGACCCGGCACGCGGGCGATCGCGCGGCCCAGGTACGGGCCCAGGGCGAATTGCTGCAACAATTGTCGGCGCGGCTGGCCACCGATCTCACCAAGGTCGCCCAGCGCGGCCGACGCGAGACCGAGATGGCGCGCAAGGAGCCGAAGAAACTTGTTGAAGAGGCCCAGGCACGGCCAACGCTACCGGCCGTGGTGCCCATCCGCACCGGCGCTGAGGTCTATCGCTTCTGACCCGACCAGGCCCCGCGCGTCGCCGCGCGGGAGCCTTCGGCGGCGCTCGATGCGCTATCCAGCCGGACCCTCAAGCCCCCGGAGGTTTCATGACGCTGCCCCTGTTTCCGCTCAACACCACCCTGTTTCCCGGTTGCCGCCTTGATCTGCAGCTGTTCGAAGCCCGCTATCTGGACATGCTCGGTCGCTGCCTCAAGCAAGGCAGCAGCTTTGGCGTGGTGACCATCCTCGAAGGCCGCGAGACCGGTGGCGCGCCGAATCGTCTGGGCGCCTACGGCTGCGAGGCGCTGATCCGCGACTGGCAGCAGCAGAGCAACGGCCTGCTGGGTATTCGCATCGAAGGCGGACGGCGCTTTCGCCTGCTGAGCCAGGAAGAGCAACCCGATCACCTGGTGGTGGGTGAGGTGGAGTGGCTCCCGGAACCCGCTCCCCAGCCGCTACGCGATGGCGACGCCGACCTGCTGGCGCTGCTGGCGGCCCTGGCCCAGCATCCCATGGTGGCCAGCCTGGACATGGGTGGCGAGGTTGGCGATCGCCAAGCCCTGGGCTGCCAGCTGGCCTATCTGCTGCCGTTCGAGGCGCACCTCAAGCTGGATTGGCTGGGCATGAGCGATCAGGGCCAACGCCTGGCCGACATCGAGCGCCATCTGGTGGATCTGCAGGGTGATTTCCAGGCCTGACGCCAAACGTCGGGCAAAAGAAAGCCCGCCGGGCAGGGCGGGCTAAAAGTGTTTTGGGGGCACTCGATAAGACTCTGGCACTTTGCCATAAGTTCAGTCTTATGAGATCAAAGTGCCAGTCTTGATGACTCAACCTGCCAGCAGCTTGATGAACTCGCGATTGAAGGCCGGAATGTCGTCTGGCTTGCGGCTGCTCACCAACTGACCGTCGACGATGACTTCCTGGTCCTGCCAGGTGGCGCCAGCGTTCTTGAGGTCGTCGGTCAGCGAGGGCCAACTGGTCAGGGTCTTGCCCTGCACCAGGCCGGCGGAGATCAGCAACCAGGCACCGTGGCAGATGACGGCGACCGGCTTGCCGGCGTCGGCGATCTGCTTGGTCAGCTGTTGGGCCTGCGCGTCGATGCGGATGGTGTCGGCGTTGACCACGCCGCCGGGCAGCAGCACGGCGTCATAGTCGCCGGCGTTCGCTGCGGCGAAGGTGAGGTCCACCGGAAAGCTGTCGGCCGGCTCGGTGCCGTCCCAGCCGCGTACCTCACCGCTCTCGGCGGAGATGATGTGGGTCTGGGCGCCCGCCTGTTCCAGGGCCTGCTTGGGGCCGGTGAGTTCGGCCTGTTCGAAGCCGTCGGTGACCAGGATGGCGATTTTCTTGCCGTTCAGGGATGTAGCCATGGTTGCGGATACCTCGATTGGAATTCGGTCGGGCTAGCCTTTTGCCAGCGCTCCTAAATCCGTCTCGCTTTACCCCTCTGAAGTTCCTTCGTCGCGCCCGATGGCATCGGCGCACGGCGCGGAGTAAATTTGCGACATCCATCGCAGAGTAGTCCCCATGTCCCAAGCGTCCCCTCAGCTGTCCGAGGAGCAGATCCGTCAGGCCCTGCAAGGCATCAGCATTCCGCCGCAGCCGCAGATCATGGTGGATCTGCAACTCGAACAACTCATGCCCAGTGCCGATCTCAAGGTCATCTCCCGCCTGATCGGCCAGGACCCGGGGCTCTCGGGCGCCCTGCTCAAGCTGGTGAACTCGCCGTACTTCGGTCTCAGCAATCGCATCACCTCGATCCAGCGGGCGGTCAATCTGCTGGGCAGCCAGTCGGTCATCAACCTGATCAACGCCCAGTCGATCAAGGGCGAGCTCACCGACGAGACCATCGTCATCCTCAATCGCTTCTGGGACACCGCCCAGGACGTCGCCGAGACCTGCTTGAGCCTGGCCAAGAAGACCGGCTATCCGACCCCGGACGAGGCCTATGCCCTGGGTCTGTTCCACAACTGTGGCATCCCGCTGATGCTCAAGCGCTTCCCCAATTACATGGCGGTGCTGGAAGAGGCCTATGCCAGCGTCAACGAGCAGGTGCGGGTGGTGGATGTGGAGAACCGCATCTTCAACACCAATCACGCCGTGGTGGGCTATTTCATCTCCCGCTCCTGGCGCCTGCCGGAACACGTCGGCCAGGCCATCGCCAATCACCACAACGCCCAGTCGGTCTTCGACGAGGACTCAACCACCGACATCCAGATCAAGAATCTGCTGGCGCTGCTGAAGATGGCCGAGCACATCTGCCGCTGCTATCGCGCCCTGGGTGGCCAGGACGAGGACAACGAATGGCAGGCCATCGCGCCGCGGGTGCTGGATCACGTCGGCCTGTCCGAATACGACTTCGAGTCGCTCAAGGAAACCATCCTTGAAATGGGCAGCGGTCGGATCAATTACTAAGGCGTCCGCAATCCTCCTGGATCCTCATGCCCGAACTACCTGAAGTCGAAACCACTCGCCGGGGCATAGAGCCCCATGTCGTCGGTCAGCGTGTGCGCCGGGTCATCGTCCGCGATGGCCGGCTGCGCTGGCCGGTACCCGAGGACCTGGACGTGCGCCTCTCCGGGCAGCGCATCGAGGCCGTCGAGCGACGGGCCAAGTACCTGTTGATCCGCGCCGAGAGCGGCACCCTGATCGGTCACCTGGGCATGTCCGGCAGTCTGCGCCTGGTGCCCGCCGACCAGCCGCCGGCCAAGCACGAGCACGTCGACATCGAGCTGGAATTCGGGCTGTCGTTGCGCTACACCGATCCACGGCGCTTCGGTGCGCTGCTCTGGACCCAGGACCCCCATGCCCATGTGCTGCTGAGCAAGCTGGGGCCCGAACCGCTGACCGAGGCCTTCGACGGCGGTCGGCTGTTCGAGCTGTCGCGCGGGCGCAGCATGGCGGTCAAGCCCTTCATCATGGACAACGCCGTGGTGGTGGGGGTGGGCAACATCTACGCCGCCGAGGCGCTGTTCGCCGCCGGCATCGATCCCCGCCGGGCCGCCGGCAGCGTTTCCCGGGCGCGCTACGAGCGCTTGGCCGTCGAGATCAAGAAGGTCCTGGCGCGTTCCATCGAAAGCGGTGGCACCACCCTGCGCGACTTCATCGGTGGTGACGGGGCGCCGGGCTATTTCAAGCAGGAGCTGTTCGTCTACGGGCGCAAGGGCGAATTCTGCAAGGTCTGCGGGACGGGCCTGCAGGAGATCCGCCTCGGCCAGCGCGCCAGCGTCTATTGCCGGAAGTGCCAGCGATGAAGGGCTTGGCCGGGCTGGCCGTGCTGGCATTGCTCAGCGGTGAACTGGCCTGGGCCGATGCCGACAATGGCCGCAATCTCTTCCTGCGCCGTTGCCACAACTGCCATTCGGTGGGACCGGGCGCCCAGTCCGGTTTCGGCCCCCAGCTCAACGACCTCTTCGGTCGCCAGGCCGGGAGCCTCCCGGGCTACCACTACTCCGAAGCCATGCGCCAGGCCGGCTTCGCCTGGGATCGTGAGGCCCTGGCGGCCTTTCTGCGCGATCCCGAGCGGAAGGTGCCGGGTACCAAGATGAGATTCTGGGGCATCGGCGACGCCGAGGACCTGCGCGACATCGCCGACTACCTGGAGACCCAGCCCGGCACTCCCTGAATGCCGGGCTAGTGGTCGCCGCCACCGGCCCCCGGCTTGGCCGCGAAGGGCGGTTTGGCCAGCCAGATGATCAGGAACAGGCCCATGAAGATCCAGCCGAGCAGGGTGAAGTAGTCCACCGTGGAGAGCATGTAGGCCTGGCTCTCCACCACCTTGTCCAGCTGCGCATAGGCCTGCTGCGACGGCCCGCCGAGGGCGTCCAGGTAATGCTGGGTGGCCGGGCTGTAGACGGTGACGTCCTCGGTCAGCTGGGCATGGTGATGGATGGCGCGGCGCTGCCACAGCCAGGTGGTCAGGGACGAGGCGAAGCTGCCCCCCAGCACCCGCAGGAAGGTCGCCAGACCGCCGCCATCCGCCAGCTCCGACGGCTTGAGGCTGGACAGCAGGATGCTGGTGGTCGGCATGAAGAACAGCGCCACGCCCAGGCCCATGAAGGTCTGCACCTCGGCGATGTGGCGATAGTCCACCTCGTTGTTGAAGGTGGCGCGCATGAAGCAGGACGCCCCTATCACCAGGAAGGAGCCGCCGGCCAGCAGCCGCAGGTCGGTCTTGTGCGCGAACTTGCCCACCAGCGGCGAGAGGATCACCGGCAGGATGCCGACGGGCGCCGCGGCCAGACCTGCCCACACCGGGGTGTAGCCGAGCTGGGTCTGCAGCCACTGGGGCAGCAGCAGGTTGATGCCGAAGAAGCCCGAATAGCCCAGCACCAGCGCCAGGGTGCCGAAGCTGAAGTTGCGATAGCGGAACAGCCGCAGGTTGACGATGGGATGCTTGTCGGTCAGCTCCCAGATCACCAGGGCGGTCAGGGCCACGGCGGAAAAGGCCGCGCCCAGGCAGATCAGGTTGGATTCGAACCAGTCCAGGTCGTTGCCCTTGTCCAGCACCACCTGCAACATGCCCACACCCAGCACCAGGAGGATCAGGCCGACATAGTCGATGGGCTGGTGCACCAGCTTTTCCGGCTTCTTGCCCAGCTGGCTCCAGACCACCAGGGTGGCAAAGATGCCGATGGGGATGTTGATGAAGAAGATCCACGGCCAGCTGTAGTTGTCGGTGATCCAGCCGCCGGCGATGGGGCCGATGATGGGCGCCACCACCGTCACCATGGCCAACAGTGCCAGCGCCATGCCGCGCTTGGCCGCCGGAAAGATCGCCAGCAGCAGGGTCTGGGCCATGGGATAGAGCGGGCCGGCGACGAAGCCCTGCATGGCGCGGAAGATCACCAGTTCCGGCATGGAGGTGGCGATGCCGCAGAGAAAGGAGGTGATGACGAAGAGCACAACGGCGGCCATGAACAGCTTGACCTCGCCGAAGCGCCGCGCCATCCAGCCGGTCAGCGGCAGGGCGATGGCGTTGCTCACGGCAAAGGCGGTGATGACCCAGGTGCCTTGTTCCGAACTCACCCCGAGGTTGCCGGAAATGGTGGTCAGGGCGACGTTGGCGATGGTGGTGTCGAGCACCTGCATGAAGGTGGCCAGGGACAGGCCCACCGTGGCGAGCACCAGGCTCGCCGGGCGAAAGGCGTTATCGCTCATGACGGATTACCAGAAGGGGTGGACGGGGAGGCTCGCAGGGAGCCTCCTTGGCTGTCAGCGCTTGGCGACGCCCGCGGCACGCGCCGCCGGACCGTTGTTGTGGACGATCTGCTGGATCAGCTGGTCGGCATCGGCCAGCTGATGGTCGTAGACGTCGGTGCTGTAGCGCGGCTGCTGCGGCGTGGTGGTGGGCAGGCGGGCGCCGTCCTGGTCGTGCAGGTCGACGTCGACCACGGTCGACAGGCCGATGCGCAGCGGGTGCTTGTCCAGGTTGTCGCCTTCCAGGCGGATCCGCACGGGCAGGCGCTGGACGATCTTGATCCAGTTGCCGGTGGCGTTCTGCGCCGGCAGCAGCGAGAAGGCGCTGCCGGTACCCACCCCCAGGCTTTCCACCACGCCGCGATAGCGTACGTCGTCGCCATAGAGATCGGAATGGATTTCCACCGGCTGGCCGATCCGCATCTCGGCGAGCTGGGTTTCCTTGAAGTTGGCGTCGATCCAGATCTGGTCCAGGGGCACCACGGCCATCAGCGCCGCGCCGGGCTGCACGCGGCTGCCGACCTGCACCGAGCGCTTGGCGACGTAGCCGCTGACCGGCGCCACCAGGGTGCTGCGGGCATGGTTCAGATAGGCCTGGCGCAACTGGGCGGCGGCGGCCTTGACGTCCGGGTGCGAGGCGATCTCGGTGTCGTCCACCAGCGCCTGGTTGGTATCCAGTTGCTGCTGGGCGGAGGTCAGGGAGCTCTGCGCCGCCACCAGGGTGTCCCGGGCATGGGCCAGTTCTTCCTTGGAGATGGCGCCGCCCTTGGCCAGTTGCTGGCGGCGGGCGTAGTCGGCGCGGACCCGTTCGACCTCGACGCGCCGGGCGGCCACCTGGGCCTTGTAGCTGTCGACGTTGCTGTACAGGCCGCGCACCTGGCGTACGGTCTTGGCCAGGTTGGCTTCGGCGCTCTGCTGGGCCACGGCGGTGTCGCTGGGATCGAACTCCACCAGCGGCTGGCCCTGGCGGACGAAGTCGCCATCGTCCACGGCGATGCGGGTCACGGTGCCGACGACCTGAGGCGTGATCTGCACCAGGTTGCCGTTGACGTAGGCATCGTCGGTGCTGGCATGGAAGCGGCCATAGAACAGGTGGTAGCAGTAGACGCCCACGCCGGCCAGGATCACCACCAGCAGCAGGAGCAGCAGGAGGACTTTGCGTTTGCCGGAGCGCTGCGGTTTCTGCTCCTGGGCATTGTCGTTGGGGGTTGCGGCGGAATCGGCCATGGTCGGGCTCTCGGTATCAGTGTGTGGCCGCGGCGGCGGGTGCCGGCGGCAGGTTGGACGGTTGGAAGCCGCCACCCAGGGCCTGCATCAGCAGCACGCCGCTGTCGATGCGATCGGCCCGGAGACTGGCCAGCTGGCGCTCCGCCTGCAGCAGTTGCTGCTCGACGGTCAGGGCGTCGAGGTAGTTGCCGATGCCGGCGCCATAGCGCTGCATGGCGATGTCGAAGGAGCTCTTGGCGATGTCGCGGGCCCGTTGCTGCTCGACGATCTGCTGATCCAGCGAACGCTGGCGGGTAATGGCGTCGGCGATGTCGCCCAGCGCCTGCACCAGGGTCTGGTTGTACTGGGCCACGGCCAAGTCGTAGTCGGCGTCCCGGCTGGCGAGATCGGAACGGCGGCGACCGCCGTCGAAGATCGGCAGCGACAGCGCCGGGCCGACGTTGAAGAAGCGCGCCGGACCGCCGAACAGGGCATCGCCCAGGATGGCCTTGCTGCCGGCAGCCACCGTCAGGTTGAGGTTGGGATAGAAGTTGGTCTTGCTGGCGACGATGTCCTTGCTCGCGGCCTCCACCCGCCAGCGGGCGGCGATCAGGTCCGGGCGACGACCGGCCAGTTCGGCGGGCAGCTGGGCCGGCAGATTCACCGCAGCGGGGGCGATCAGCTTCGGCCGCGGGATATCGGCGCCGCGGTCGGGGCCCTTGCCCAGCAGCACGGCAAGACGGATCTGCGCCGTACGCACCTGCTGCTCGGCGGCGGTGTGGGCCGCGGCGGAGCTGGCTTCCAGACTCTGGGTCTGCTGCAGCTGGTAGTCGCTGTCGAGACCGGCGTCGACCCGGCGCTGGGCCAGGTCGAGCATGCCGCGGGTGCGTTCCAGGTCCTGCTGGGCGACGTCCAGGCTGGCATAGGCCAGGCCGAGCTGGTTGTAGGCGCGGCTGACGTTGGCCGCCAGGGTCAGGCGTGCGGCCTGGCGATCCACCTCGCCGGCGCGGGCACGACCCAGGGCGGCTTCCCAGGCGGCGCGCTGGCCACCCCAGAGGTCGAAGCTGTAGCTGCCGCTCACATCGAACTGACGCAGGGTACTGTAGCGGTCACCCTGGCCGAGGGGGTCGTCCGGCCGTGCCAGGCGCGAGCGGGTCACGCCGCCGCTGGCGTCGATCTGCGGATAGCGATCGGCGTCGGCGGCGAGTACCGCAGCATCGGCCTGGCGACTGCGCGCATCGGCTTCCTGCAGCGAGGGGCTGTCACGCAAGGCCTCGCGGATCAGGCTGTCGAGTTGCGGATCGCCCAGCCGGGTCCACCAGTCGGCGCTCGGCCACTGGGCGGGGGAGAGGCGATCGCTTGCAAAGGTGGCTTCGCCCTTGAGCGTCGCCGGATCCACAGCGCGCCCCTGGGTATGCAACCCCTCGGACGACACGCAGCCGGCCAGCAGCAGGGCGGCGCAGAGGGCGGTCAATGGCAGGCGAAAGGTCATGGGTCAGAGGTCTCCAGAGGTCTCCGGCAACAGGCCGGAGGGGCTGAGCAGGCGGCGGAGCAGGCGTTCGAGGTCGTCCAGCTCCTGGCGGTCCAGGCACTGGGTGAGGTCGTTGAGGGCGTCGACGCCGATCTGCATGAGTTCACTGCTCAGGGCCTTGCCCTGTTCGGTCAGTTCCAGGCGCACCTGGCGGCGGTCGCTCAGGCTGCGCACGCGGCGCAGCAGCCCCTTGGCTTCCAGACGATCGAGCATGCGGGTCATGGCGCCGCTGTCCAGCGACAGGCAGCGGCTGAGTTCGGCCGGGGTGTCGGTCAGGTCGCGGGCGAGCAGCAGCAGCACCTTGAACTGGGCAGCAGTGATGTCGTAGGGCACCAGGTGACTGTCCAGCAGGCGATCCTTGTACTGATTCGCCAGGTGGATCAGATGACCTACGGAATAGCGCAGGGGAAAGTTGCTACAGTCGAAATGTGACATTGCAGTATCTGCCCAGGCAATGAAGCGGATCCAGAATACTGCCTAGGCAGTGAAATATTCAGACGCCTTTGCGCAGGGGAGAGTTGCGCATTTTGAAACAATTGGAAAAGTCTGTTGGCGAAGCCTTGTCCTGTGGCGGTTCGGACACCGATCATGGGGGCAACTTCGCCGTGAACCGAGCCATGACGCCTCCCTTCGATCTAGACCGCCTCCGCCAGGCCCTGGTGCCCTTGCATCGCGACCTGCCGGCGGATCTCGACCACCAGGCCTATCGCCGCCACTACCGCCTGCCAGACAGCCTTGCGCGGCCGGAGGTGACGGTGGCCCTGGGCGCACTTACCGCCGGCGGCTACCAGCTCGCGGTGCAGGGCTGGTGGCCGCGCGAGCCGCGGGGCAGCCTGCTGCTGCTGCATGGCTATTACGACCATATGGGCCTCTATGGCCACGTGGTGGACTGGGCTCTGTCACGGCGGTTGGCGGTGCTGGCCTGCGATCTGCCCGGGCATGGCCTGTCGAGTGGGGCCCGCGCCAGCATCAACGACTTCGCCGAATACCAGACCGCCCTGACGGCCCTGATCGCCGAGGCCCGGCGCCTGGACCTGCCGCGGCCCTGGCACCTGCTCGGCCAGAGCACCGGCGGCGCCATCCTGCTGGACTATCTGCTGCGCGGTGAGCCCGCCCCCGAACTGGGCGAGACGATCCTGCTGGCGCCCCTGGTCAGGCCCCACGCCTGGCGCCAGGGCCTGTGGACCTATCGCCTGGTGAAGCCCTTCGTGCGCGCCTTGCCGCGACGCTTCTCGGTGAATTCCGGGGATCCGGCCTTTCTCGACTTCCTGCAGCAGGACGGTCTGCAGCCACGCGAGTTGCCGGCGCAGTGGGTCGGCGCCCTGGCGCGCTGGATTCCGCAACTGGAGAGGGCGCCGGCCAGTACCCGGAGCCTGCTGGTGATCCAGGGCGAACAGGATTTCACCGTCGACTGGCGGCACAACCTGGGCGTGCTGGAGGCCAAGTTCGCGCGGCCCGAGGTGCTGCGCCTGCCGGAGGCGCGGCACCATCTGGTCAACGAGACCGCAGCCCTGCGCCAGCGCTATTTCCGCTGGCTGGACGAGCGTCTCGCCTGAGTCGCCTTACTGGCCGCCGCCACCCAGGCCGGCGCGCAGGGCCGCCACGGCGGCACGGTAGTAGGCGCTGCCATTTGGCGAACTGGCGAAGTCGGCGAACTGGCCGAGTTCGCTGTCGTTCAGGGGGCGATAGACATAGAGCAGGGTGTTTTCCAGGTCACCGGCATTCATCTGCTGGATGAATCTCTGGCGCTGCTGCTCGATCATGCCGCCGGATTGCTGCTGGCCCAGCAGGCCCGGCAGCATCGAACTGAGGCTGTCGGCGGCGAGGCCCGCCAGGGCCACGCTGACCTCGGCCCCGGCTTCGCGCACGGGCAGGGCAGTGGCCAGGCGCTTGGCCTGGGCACGCCGGGCCGGACTGGCCTGCATCTGGGGTACGCCATTGGCGTTCTTGGCCAGTTGATCGCTGCGCGTGGCGGCGATTTCCGCGGCGACCACCTTGCGTCCCACCGGCGACTGGAAGAACTGCAGGGCGGGGCCTTCGGCCGGCAGGCTCTGGCGCAAGGCGGCCAGGGCGCGCTGATCGATGGCCGCGGCGGTGTAGCGCTTGTTGCTGTTGTCCACCAGGCTCTGGTAGAGCGCCGGCGGCAGGCTGTTCTGGTAGCGCTGCTGGGCAGCCTGCAGGGCGTCGCGGAAGTGTCCGCGCTGCTCGGGCCAACCTGCGGCCTGATAGAGACTGACCGTATCGTCGGCCAGGGCGGGCAGGCTGATGGCGAAAAGCAGGGAAGCGAACAGAACGCGCATGGACACCTCGGGCAGCGGCGCAGAGCCGGAAAGTCCGCCATTGTCGGCAACCCCAGGCTGGCTGTCGAGGCGCTCATCCCGGGCATTCGTCGCCTGGTCAAGGCAGGCGCGCAGCCGTGGCCGACTTCTCTTACACTCGGCATCCCGCCGGCCTGGCCCGGTTCTGACGGTTTCCGCGATGGCTCTGCACCCCGAGCATTCCCTGCTGCAACGTATCGTCGACGATCTCGCCGAGCACGGCTGGTCGCGGCAGAGCATCTTCCTGCCCCTGGACCTCACCACCGAGCTGGCCGCCGAGTGCCGGTTGCGCCACGCCCGCGGTGAGCTGGAGCGCGCTGGCATCGGTCGCGGCGAAAGCCCGCTGATCCGCGAAGGGGTACGAGGCGACCATATCGCCTGGCTGGAGCCGGACGATGCCCATCCCGGCGTGCAGCGTTATCTGCAACTCATGGATACCCTGCGTGAGGCCTTCAACCGCTCCCTGTTCCTCGGGCTGGAAGACTACGAGAGCCACTTCGCCCTTTATCCGCCCGGCGCCTTCTATGCCCGGCACCTCGATCGCTTCCGCGACGATGACCGGCGCATGGTCTCCCTGGTGCTCTATCTCAACGACGCCTGGTTGCCGGAGCAGGGCGGCGAGCTGCGGCTCTATCTGGACGAGCGGCGCCAGCAGGATGTCCTGCCCCTGGGCGGCAGCCTGGTGTGCTTTCTCTCCGGCCAGTTGCCCCACGAGGTGCTGCCGGCCACCCGCGAGCGGTTGTCGCTGACCGGTTGGTTCCGCCGGCGTGGCGACAATCCGCTGCAGGCCTAGGGCGTAGACTGGCGGCTGACCGGGGAGGGTGAATGGAAAAGATACTGGTGAGTCGCTGCCTGCTGGGGCATCGGGTGCGCTATGACGGCGGCGCCCACGGCCCCTTCGACCTGCTGGCGGTCTGGCAGGCCCAGGGCCGCATCGTGCCGCTCTGTCCGGAAGTGGCCGGTGGCCTGCCCACGCCCCGTCCGCCGGCGGAAATTCCCGGCGGCCAGGGCGGCGCGGTACTGGACGGTCGGCTGCCGGTGGTGACCGATAGCGGTGCGGACGTGACCCGGGCCTTCGTCGCCGGGGCCGCGGCCGCGCTCGAACTGATCGCGCGCCATGGCATCCGCCTGGCGGTGCTCAAGGCGCGCAGTCCGTCCTGCGGCAATGTGGAAAACTACGACGGCAGCTTCAGCGGCACCCGGGTGGCGGGCGAGGGCGTCACGGCGGCGGCGCTGAAGCGCGCGGGCGTCGCCGTCTTCAACGAGACCGAACTGCAAGGGGCGCAGCGCCTGCTCGCGGCGCTGGAAGGCAACGCCTAGAGGGTCTCCGGCTGGCGACCCAGCAGGCTCTGGAAATGTGCCTTCTGCACGAAGCAGCCCTTGGGAAAGCGCCAGCCGACCAGTTCGCCCGGCTGCTTTTCGAGGTTCTGGGCAAAGACGGTGGCGCCCATGGCACGCGCCAGGACGGCATATTCGCGCAGCGGGACCTTAACGACAGGAACATCCGGGCTGATCATGGGCGCTCTGCTGGGTGGGTCGCCCACGATCGAAACGACGATCGCGGCAAGCCCACAGGTGACTTGCCAGGCTTATCGGCACCCCTGCGCGGAACTTCAGCCCGCCGATTAAAAAGCTCGCTCTAGTCGGCGACTCTGGGCGTCTCCGGCAGGAACCAGTTCATCAGCAGGGCGCACAGGCCGCCGGTGGCGACGCCGGATTCCAGCACCGCTCTCAGGCCGGCCGGCATATGGGCGAGAAATTCCGGTACCTGGGAAATGCCCAGGCCCAGCGCCAGGGACACGGCGATGATTAGCAGTGCGCGGCGGTCCAGCTCGACACTGGCGAGGATGTTGATCCCCGAGGCGGCGACCGCGCCGAACATCACCATGGCCGCGCCGCCGAGCACCGGCTCGGGCACTGCCTGGATCACCCCGGCCACCGCCGGGAACAGCCCCAGCAGGACCAGGATGGCGGCGATCCACAGGCCGACATGGCGACTGGCGATGCCGGTCAGCTGGATCACCCCGTTGTTCTGGGCGAACACCGAACTGGGAAAGGTGTTGAACAGCCCGGCCAGCAGCGAGTTGGCGCCGTTGACCAGCACCCCGCCCTTGATCCGCTGCATCCACAGCGGACCTTCCACCGGTTCGCGGGAGATCTTGCTGGTGGCGGTGATGTCGCCGATGGCCTCCAGCGAGGTCACCAGGTAGATCACCAGCAGGGGCACGAACAGCGACCAGGAAAAGCCCAGGCCGAAGTGCAGCGGCAGGGGGATCTGCACCCAGGCGGCCTCGTGCATGCCGGTGAAATTCAGCCGGCCCAGCCAGGCCGCCAGGGCGTAGCCCAGCAGCAGGGCGACGACGATGGCGCTGCCGCGCAGACCGCGCAACGGAAGGCGATTGAGCACCACGATGGTGGCCAGTACGGTGCCCGACAGCAGCAGGTTCTCGCCGTTGGCGAAGGTGCCGTTGCCCAGCGCCGCGAAGCCGCCGCCCATGCTGATCAGGCCGACCTTGATCAGCGTCAGGCCGATCATGAGGACCACGATGCCGGTCACCAGCGGGGTGATGAGGCGCTTGACGAAGGGCAACACCCGCGACACCCCCATCTCGACGAAGGAACCGGCCATGACCACGCCGAAGATGGCCGCCATCACGGCTTCCACCGGGGTGCCGTTCTTGACCATCAGGGCGCCACCGGCGATCAGCGGACCGACGAAGTTGAAGCTGGTGCCCTGGACGATCAGCAAGCCGGCGCCAAAGGGCCCGAAGCGGCGACACTGGACGAAGGTGGCGATGCCGGAGATCACCAGCGACATGGACATGATCAGGTTGGTGTCGCGCGGCGAGACGCCCAGGGCCTGACAGATCAGCAGACCGGGGGTGACGATGGGCACGATGATCGCCAGCAGGTGCTGGATGGCCGCGAGCAGGGCGATCAGCGGGCGCGGTCGGTCCTGGGGACCATAGAGCAGTTCGGAGCGGGAAGGCTGGGACATGGGCGGAGTCGTCGCGGAAAAAGCGCCGATCTTACCGGATGCCCGCCCCCTGGCGCAGGGTCTTCGGCCAGGACACAGCCGCCGGCCCGAGGGCGGCGGCTGTATTTGAGGGATTACAGGATGAAGCGGGCACGTCGCCGACGCTACGCTCGGCGATGGCCAGTCTCCCGCTCACCCGTGGCCTGGGAGACCCGGGGCCTGGCCTGCGCCTAGGCGGCGACCGTCTGGGCGCCGGTCATCAGCGCCACGGCGTCGGCCATGGAGTGCTGGCGCGGATCTATCACCGTCAGCCGGCGACCCAGGCGATGGATATGGATGCGATCGGCGATCTCGAACACATGGGGCATGTTGTGCGAGATCAGCACGATGGCGATGCCGCGGGCGCGCACGTCGAGGATCAGCTCCAGCACCTTGCGCGACTCCTTCACCCCCAGCGCCGCCGTGGGTTCGTCAAGGATGATCACCTTGGAACCGAAGGCCGCCGCCCGCGCCACGGCGACGCCCTGGCGCTGGCCACCGGACAGGGTTTCCACCGCCTGGTTGATGTTCTGGATGGTCATCAGCCCCAGTTCGGAGAGCTTTTCCCGGGCGATGCGCTCCATTTCCTTGCGGTCCAGGGTGCGGCAGAGGGTGCCCAGCAGCCCCGGCTTGCGCAATTCGCGCCCCAGGAAGAGGTTGTCGGCGATGGACAGCGCCGGCGACAGCGCCAGGTTCTGGTAGACCGTCTCGATGCCGGCCCGCCGCGCCGCGATGGGCGAGGCGAATTGCACCGGCTGACCCTCGAAGCGGATCTCGCCTTCATCGGGCCGCAGGGCACCGGAGATGGCCTTGATCAGCGAGGACTTGCCGGCGCCGTTGTCGCCGATCACGGCGAGGATCTCGCCGGGCAGCAGGTCGAAGTCGGCGTGGTCGAGGGCGGTGACGCGGCCGTAGCGCTTCACCAGGCCACGGGCCATGAGCAGGGGTTCGGTAGTCATCAGCTGGCCGCCTTTCTGATCCATTGGTCGATAGCCACGGCCGCGATGATGAGCGTGCCGATCAGCAGATAGGTCCATTGCACATCGGTGCCCAGCAGCCGCAGGCCGAGGGCGAAGACGCCGACGATCAGGGCGCCGAACAGCATGCCGAGGATGGAGCCGCGGCCGCCGAACAGCGAGATGCCGCCGATCACCACGGCGGTGATGGACTCGATGTTGGCGAACTGGCCAGCGGTGGGCGAGACCGAGCCGATGCGGCCGATCAGCACCCAGCCGGCGAAGGCGCAGATGAGCCCCGACAGCCCGTATACGGTGATCAGCATGCGGCGGACGTTGACCCCGGCCAGCGCCGCGGCCTCGGGATCGTCGCCCACGGCATAGAGGTGCCGACCCCAGGCGGTGTGGTTGAGCACGTACCAGAGCAGGGCGACCAGCACCACCAGGGCGATCACGCCATAGGTGAAGACCGCGCCCCCCAGACGGAAGTTGTCGCCGAACACCTGCAGCAGCGGCGCGGTCGCGCCGATTTCCTGGGCGCGGATGGTCTCGTTGCGCGGATAGAGGAAGTTGGCCGCGAGCACGATCTGCCACATGCCCAGGGTGACGATGAAGGGCGGCAGCTTGATGCGGGCGATCAGCCAGCCGTTGGCCATGCCGCACAGGGTGCCCACCGCCAGGCCGCAGAGGATCGACAGCTCCACCGGCAGGCCGTAGCGGAAGGTGAACTGGCCCATGACCACCGAGGACAGCACCATGATGGCGCCCACCGAGAGGTCGATGCCGGCGGTGATCACTACCAGGGTCTGGGCCGCGCCGACGATGCCGGTGATGGCGACCTGTTGCAGGATCAGGGTGAGGGCGAAGGCGGAAAAGAACTTGCCGCCCAGCAGGGCACCGAAGATGGACAGCGACAGCAGCAGCACCAGCAACGAGACCGCCGAGGGCCGCGAATGCAGAAAGTGACGGAATTTGACCAACGGGCTGCGCTCGTCACGGGCGAAGGAGGCGACCTCCGTGGCGCTGTGCTTGAGCACCTGTTCGAAGGGCTGGCCGGACGGGGAGGGCGAGGTCGGATCGCTCATGGCAATCTCCTGAGAGCGGGAAAGCGGCCGAGAGTCGATCACCCACGCTGGCGCGGCAGGCGCTCAGGCGGGGCGATCGATCTGCTCTAGCCTGGACGAGAGGCCATCAGCCCCAGCATTTCTGCAGGGCGGTCTTGCTGTCGATGGACTGGATGCCGGGGACCGGCTTGTTCGTCACCAGCTTCACGCCGGTGTCGACGAAGCTCTTGCCTTCGGTGGGCGTCGGCTTCTTGCCGGTGTCGGCAAAGGTCTTGATCGCCTCGATGCCCAGCGCCGCCATCTGCAGCGGATACTGCTGGGAGGTGGCGCCGATGACGCCGTCGGCGACGTTGTGCACGCCCGGACAGCCGCCGTCGATGGAGACGATCAGCACGTCCTTCTCGCGACCCACGGCCTTGAGCGCCTCGTAGGCACCCGCGGCGGCCGGTTCGTTGATGGTGTACACCACGTTGATGGTCGGGTCCTTCTGCAGCAGATTCTCCATCGCTGCGCGACCGCCTTCTTCGTTGCCGTTGGTCACGTCGTGGCCGACGATGCGCGGATCGCTCTCGTCGCCGATACGGCTCTGGTTCTTGGGATCGATGCCGAAGCCGAGCATGAAGCCCTGATCGCGCAGGACGTCCACCGAGGGCTGGGAGGCGTTCAGGTCGAGAAAGGCCACCCGGGCGTCCTTGGCCTTGTCACCCAGGGTTTCCCGCGCCCACTGGCCGATCAGCTTGCCGGCCAGCAGGTTGTCGGTGGCGAAGGTCATGTCGGCGGCGCTCACCGGATCCAGCGGGGTGTCCAGGGCGATCACCAGCAGACCCGCTTCGCGCGCCTTCTGCAGGTTGGGCACGATGCCCTTGGTGTCCGAGGCGGTGATGAGGATGCCCTTGGCGCCGTCGGCGATGCAGGTCTCGATGGCGGCCACCTGGCTTTCGCTGTCGCCGTCGATCTTGCCGGCGTAGGCCTTGAGTGTCACCCCCAGCTCCTTGGCCTTGGCGGTGGCGCCTTCCTTCATCTTGACGAAGAAGGGATTGGTATCGGTCTTGGTGATGAGGCAGGCGGAAACGGGGGCTGCCTGGGCGGTGCCGCTGGCGAGGGCGGCAGCCAACAGGCAACCGGCGAAGGACGCGAGGGAGACGGTTCTTTTCATTGTTGTGCGCTCAGGTTCGGAGACAGGAACGCGACCGGCAGAACGCCGGTCGCGGTGGAGCTGTTACCACCACTGCTCGATCTGGAAGCCGACGTTGGAGCCGTGCAGATCGTTGCCGAAGCTGCCGGTGCTCGACAGCGCGGAGCCGGCGTCGAATTCATCGGCTGCCTGCTGGGCTGCCCGGTTCCAGGCGGCATAGGTGTAGAACAGGCGGAATTCGGGACGCGACTTGAATTCCGGACCCTTGGGCGACCAGGTCGGTGCCAGGGTCAGCTTGGTCAGCTTGCGGGTGCCGCCGGGAGCCTGCACCTGGTCATGGCCCAGTTCGGTGGAGAACTTGAACTGGTCGGTGATGCCGTACACCAGACGCCCGCCCAGCGAGGTCCAGCGCAGGTCGTTGCCATTGGGACGCTCGTCCTTCTGGTAGACCGCGGCGATCTGGCCACCCCAGTAGCGGCTGATCTGCCAGTCGAAGAAGTCGACGACGCGATAGGAGACGTCGGCGCTGCTCAGGGTCGGATCGCCGGTGCTGCCCAGGGCGGTGCCCGGGCCCTGGCCGCGCTGCACGGCAAAGGTGTTCACGCCGCCCCAGCCCATGAAGTTGGCCTGCTTGTGCTGCAGCGTCACGGCTACACCACTGTTGGCGTTGGGCTGATTGGTGGGCTTGTCCAGGTAGCTGACGCCGATTTCCAGCGAACCATTGGGGTTGGTGTTGAAGCCGGCGACGTTGAAGTCGATGCGGTTCTGGAAATCCTTCTGGTTCTGGTTGTCCTTGCGCGAGAACGCCAGGCTGTACTTCAGGCCGCCGATGTTGACGTCCTCGATACCGCCGCCGGTGGCGCTCTGGTTCCAGTAGAAGAAGTCGGAGATATGGATGTCGTTACGCTTGTAGTAACGCCGGCCGGCCCAGAGGTTACCGCCGTTCAGCGCGGCGATGTTGTTCCAGTAGGCATAGGCCTGGACCGCACGGATCGCGCCGTTGTCGCCATTGAAGGTCGGGGTGCGATCGTATTTGTTGAAGAAGCTGCCCATGCCGTAGACGCCGATTGCCGAGCCGTCGTCGAGATTGAAGACGTTCTGCTTCAGCGCCAGTTCGCCGTACTGCTCGCACTCGTTGCCCAGGCGGTATTTGGACTGCGCGCCCTGCAGCTTGAAGCAGCGCATGGAGTCCGAACCGGAGGAGTCACCAAGACCGGTACGGAAGTAACCGGTGGTTTCCAGGGCGTGCGCCGCAGGAATCAGGAGAAGAGTGCTCATCAAGGACGCGACCGAAACCCTGGCCAAGGGCATAGCCTTTTTCTTATTCATTTATGTTCCCTGTTTTATTGTTGTTGTGTAACTCAGTGCCCGGCCAGCACCTGATCCGCCGTGCTCGAGCGGAAGATCGGTATAGGTGTGACCATTGGAAACCAACCTGACTACAAAGCTATCGCTGAATCAATTCAGCGGCAGACGGAGGGTAGCCTTTGATCACTCAACGGCCTAGCGGCTCGATTACAGCGAGATGTGAGCTGAATTACAGGTTGTGCTTCTGCAAAAATAGCAAGCCAAGCAACGGTGGAACCCCTCTGGAATGGGGTCATGGCGAGGGCTTCTCCTGCTGTATACGAGCCAGGCGCGGCAGAAAGGAAAGGAGGCGAGCGGAAGGGCGAGATAGAGCGGAGAAAGCCGGCGGGAAGGTGGGGCGGAGCGTCCGGGCGACGGCGGATGCCGTCCCCCGGAGCCTGAGAATCAGCCCAGCAGGGCCTTGTCGCGTACGCCGCCCTTGTCGGCACTGGTGGCCAGCAGGGCATAGGCCTTGAGCGCGGTGGTCACGCGGCGGGCACGGGGTTGTGCCGGCTTCCAGCCCAGCTTGTCCTGCTCGATGCGGCGGTGGGACAGCTCTTCGTCACTCACCAGCAGGTTGATGCTGCGCTGGGGAATGTCGATCAGCACCTTGTCGCCATCGCGCACCAGGCCGATGGCACCGCCCGCCGCGGCTTCCGGCGAGGCATGGCCGATGGACAGGCCCGAGGTGCCGCCGGAGAAGCGACCGTCGGTGAGCAGGGCGCACTGCTTGCCCAGGCCCTTGGACTTCAGGTAGCTGGTGGGGTAGAGCATCTCCTGCATGCCCGGGCCGCCCTTGGGCCCTTCGTAGCGGATGATCACGATGTCGCCGGCCTTGACCTCGTCGGCGAGGATGCCGCGCACCGCCGCGTCCTGGCTTTCGAAGACCTTGGCATTGCCCTCGAACACATGGATGGATTCATCCACGCCGGCGGTCTTCACCACGCAGCCGTCCAGGGCGATGTTGCCGTAGAGCACGGCCAGACCGCCTTCCTGGGAATAGGCATGCGCGACACTGCGGATGCAGCCCTCGGCGCGGTCGTCGTCCAGGGTGTCATAGCGAGTCGCCTGACTGAAGGCTTCCTGGGTCGGGATGCCGGCGGGACCGGCGCGGAAGAAGGTCTTCACCGCCTCGTCCTGGGTCAGGGTGATGTCCCACCGCTCGATGGCTTCGCCCAGGGTCCGGCTGTGCACGGTAGGCAGATCGGCATGCAGGAGACCGCCGCGGGCCAGTTCGCCGAGGATACTGAAGATGCCCCCGGCGCGGTGCACGTCTTCCATGTGGTACTTCTGGATGTTCGGCGCCACCTTGCACAGCTGCGGCACCTTGCGCGACAGGGCATCGATGTCGCGCAGATCGAAGTCCATCTCGGCTTCCTGGGCGGCGGCCAGCAGGTGCAGGATGGTGTTGGTCGAGCCGCCCATGGCGATGTCCAGGGTCATGGCGTTTTCGAAGGCCGCATGGCAGGCGATGTTGCGCGGCAGCGCCGACTCGTCGTTTTCCTGATAGTAGCGACGGCACAGCTCGACGATGGTGCGCCCGGCCTGCAGGAACAGCTCCTTGCGGTCGGCGTGGGTGGCCAGGGTCGAGCCGTTGCCGGGCAGGGCCAGGCCGAGGGCCTCGACCAGGCAGTTCATGGAGTTGGCGGTGAACATGCCCGAACAGCTGCCACAGGTGGGGCAGGCGCTGCGTTCGTATTCGGCAACCTTCTCGTCGCTGGCCGAGCTGTCGGCGGCGATGACCATGGCGTCCACCAGGTCCAGACCATGGCTGGCCAACTTGGTCTTGCCGGCTTCCATGGGGCCGCCGGAGACGAACACCACCGGGATGTTCAGGCGCAGGGCGGCCATCAGCATGCCGGGGGTGATCTTGTCGCAGTTGGAGATGCACACCAGGGCATCAGCGCAGTGGGCATTGACCATGTATTCCACGGCGTCGGCGATGATCTCGCGACTCGGCAGCGAATAGAGCATGCCGTCGTGGCCCATGGCGATGCCGTCGTCCACGGCGATGGTATTGAATTCCTTGGCCACGCCGCCGGCCTTCTCGATCTCCCGGGCGACCAGTTGGCCAAGGTCCTTGAGGTGGACATGGCCCGGTACGAACTGGGTAAAGGAGTTGGCGATGGCGATGATGGGCTTCTTGAAGTCTTCGTCCTTCATCCCGGTGGCGCGCCAGAGCGCTCGGGCGCCAGCCATGTTGCGGCCCTGGGTGGAGGTTTTCGAGCGATAGTCAGGCATGAAGCGTCTCTCCGAGGCGGCTTTCTAGATCACGGTTCTGGTCATCGTGAGCGCAGACGAGGCACGGTGCAAACGCGGAGTGACGGTTGCCGGGCCGGAGGGCGGCCACGCCATGCGGGATCTCCACAGGGGCTGCCAGGGCTCACGAACCCGCCGGAGGATGCTGGCGGAGGGGAATCCGGATCATACACCCGGGCGCCAGCACTGCACAGCAGGCCGGCGCCGGACGGATCAGGGCGCTTCCTGCTCGCCGTCGGGGGCGTCTTCCAGGTATTCGTCCATGGGCTCCTGGCCGGCCAGGGTCTTGAGACTCAGGTCCACGGCTTCGGGCAGGGTGATGTCGACGCGCTGCTTGTCGCTGCCTTCCAGCGAGGACTCGTAGCTCAGCGCATGGCGCAGGTGGCCGTTCTCGAGAATGGCGCCGACACTGGCCAGCTGAGCGGCGGCCGGGGCCAGGCGCTCGAGGGCGGCCTTGGGCCAGGTGGCCTCGACGGTCGCGTTGCAGGTATAGAAGCCCGCTTCGCCGCTGTCCGAGGGTTCTTCCTGGGTCTTGATGTCGACCAGCGAGACCTGGCCGGCTTCCAGCGCGGGTTGGCCGGCGGCGATGTCGTCCGCATAGATCTCGTTGATGGTCTGGGCGTATTGCTGACGGACCAGCTCGGCGGTCTTGGCCGCATCGCAACTGTAGTCATAGCCACCGCAGCCAGTCAGGGAAAGCACCGCAGCTGTGAGTATGAGGTGACGTCTGGACATGCCTGAATTCCTTGGAACGATGGGTAGAACCTGGCGGCGCTGGCCGCGCCTGCGTCGATCCACAGTGCAGGAGGTTGGCGCAGCGATCGGGAATGGCGAGGGCCCATGGTGCTGCCGCTCGCCCATCCTGTCCATCAGACGCCGCCAGCGTCCTTCAGGACACCCGGCCTGGCCGGCCGGTCAGCTCCCGGCTCAGGCGCGGTCGGCGCTTTCGCAGGTTTCGAAGTCCTTGCTGTCAACGCGGTTCATGCTGTCGAAGCCGATCGAATAGACCTGCTCCTTGCCATCCTTGTTGAGCACATAGTTGTTGCAGGTGCCGGGACGGAACTTGCGGGTATAGGTGCTCGACGGGGTGCCACCGAGGCGCAGCACGTCAGCCTTGCTCATACCCTTGTCCACCTGCTTCACCAGCGGTTGCTCGCGAAATTCGACGCGGCCCACGGTGTAGTCGGCGGTGTTCTTCACCGAGGAGCAGCCCGCCAGTACGGTGCCAGCCAGCAGCGCGGTCGCGACAGCAATCTTCTTGTTCATGGTGTGATCCCTTCAAAGGCGGAAGTGCCTGACACTTCGACGATGGCGGCGCCGATAAATTCGCTCTCCGTCGCACTTCTCGCGGTTTGTCACTTTGACGGACCGGCTGCTGGCCTCGGCAAGTGACTGTATCTAAAGCTGATTCTGCAAACGAACGCTATGCCCCCGTTTTCTAAGGATTATTTTGTCCGAATGGCAGTTGACAGAGACCAGGCGGCAGGCGATCTTTAGCGTTATGTTGTAACTTCCCAGCCGTTTCTCGTTTCTCGCGAGGACCTCATGAATCGCCGTCGTCTGCTCAATCTGATCCTGGCTGGCATGACCTTGCCCGTCGGGTTGCCGGCGTTTGCCGCCCGGCAGCAACTCAAGGGTGCCCGGGCCTGGCAGGATGCCGAGAAGCTCCGTCTGGTCTTCGATCTCACCGGACCGGTGCGCTACAAGACCTTCACCCTGGTCGCGCCGGATCGCATCATTCTCGATCTCGCCGATACCCAGGCCCCCGCGGTGCTCAATCACCTCGCCCTGCAGGGATCGCCGGTGCGCGCCGTGCGCAGCGCTCACTATGGCGCCCAGGACACCCGGGTGGTGCTGGAGCTGGCCCATCCGGTAGAGGTGGAAAGCTTCATCCTTGGTCCGGGCGAAGGCGCGGCCAATCGTCTGGTGCTCGATCTCAAGCGCGCCGGAGCGCCGGTGGTGGCTGCCCGCAAGCCGGCCGACGCCGAGCCGCCACTGGAGGTCAAGCGCGGCAAGGGCCTGGCCACGGGTCGCGACATCATGGTGGTGGTCGATGCCGGTCACGGCGGCAAGGACCCGGGTGCGCTGAGCGCCCGGGGCGATCGGGAAAAGGACATCGCCCTGATCGTGGCGCAGAATCTGGCGCGCCGCATCAACCTGCAGAAGGGCTTCAAGGCCAAGTTGGTGCGCAACGACGACTTCTTCGTGCCGCTGCGCAAGCGCGTCGAGGTCGCCCGCAGCTACAACGCCGACATGTTCGTCTCGGTGCATGCCGATGCCGCGCCGCGGCGTACCGCCTACGGCGCCTCGGTCTATGCCCTGTCCGAGGGTGGCGCGACTTCCACCACGGCGCGCTTCCTGGCCGACAGCGAGAACAACGTCGACCTGATCGGCGCCAACGAGATTCTCAAGGGGCGCGATCCCATGCTCGCCGGCGTGCTGCTGGACATGTCGATGAACGCCACCATCTCCTCGAGCCTGGACCTGGGCCACAAGGTGCTGGGGCAATTGTCGAGCATCACCAACCTGCACCAGAAACGAGTGGAGCAGGCGGGCTTCGCTGTGCTCAAATCGCCGGATATCCCCTCGATCCTGGTCGAGACGGGCTTCATTTCCAATGATCGCGACTGCCGACGCCTGCTCGACAGTCGTCACCAGAAGCAGCTGGCCGATTCGATCTTTGCCGGCCTGCATGGCTATTTCCAGGAGCGCCCCCCGCTGGGCACCTACCTGGCCAGCCTCAAGAACACCCAAGGAGTGACATGAGTTTGCAAGACAAGGCGCGTCGTTACTGGCGCGTGGTGGTGCTGGTGATAGGCGCGCTCTGTATCGTGGCCGGACTGATCGGCTACGGTCAGGGCGGGCGCGACAAGCAGGGCAGTGCCCAGGAAGGCTTCGTCAACAAGGTCTGGCAGATCAAGACCAGCAACAGCATCGAGCCGGGGATGCTCTACGTCTTCCTCAGCGACGGCACCCTGGTGATGGCGTCGCCGAGCAGCCAGCCCTCCCTGGGCCGCTGGACGCGCACCGAGAAGGGCCTGAACATGATCGAGGAAGGCATCACCTATCCCACGGAAATCCTCAGCCTCAGCCGCGACGAATTCCGTATCCGCAGCCTCAATCCCGGCGATCCGGTAGAGCTGCAACTGGCCCCGGCGGCGCACTGAGGCGCCTTCAGGCGTCCTCGGGATAGCGCTGCTCCTGCCAGGGATCGCCGCGGTCGTGATAGCCGCGCATTTCCCAGAAGCCAGGCGTGTCGCCGACCCGGAAGTCGATGCGCCTGAGCCACTTGGCGCTTTTCCACAGATAGAGATGCGGGATCAGGGCCCGTACCGGCCCGCCGTGCTCGGCCGTCAGCGGCTGGCCTTCCCAGCTGTGCACCAGCATGGCGCCCGGCGCGGCGAAATCGGCCAGCGGCAGATTGGTGATGTAACCGTCATGGCTGTGCAGGAGCACATGGGTCGCCTCGTCCCGCGGCTGCACCTCGTCGAGCAATTCTGCTATCGGCAGACCGATCCAGCGATTGTCATAGCGTGACCAGGTGGTGACGCAATGCATGTCGCTGACCGTCTCGTTAGTCGCCCGCGCGGCGAAGGTCTCCCAGTTCCAGCGCAGCGTCTTGCGGACCGCGCCAGTCACCGCCAGTTGCCAGCGCTCCCGGCTGACCTCCGGGCGGATGCCCAGGTCCAGGACCGGCCAGTTGCTGACGCGGTGCTGGCCAGGCGGCAGACGCTCGCTTTCCGCACGCGCACCCTGGCCGGTAAGGAAGCGTCCCTCCTGGGCCCAGCGCTCCTTGGAACGGGTCAGCTTGCTCGGCTCGTCGCTCATCAATGGATCCTCTTCACAGGTCGTGGGCTTCTGACCGCCATGATGGCCTTTCGTCGGCATGGGCCGAACCCAGACGGCGTCTTGCGCCTCCTATCCTGCAGGCACTCAGAGAGGCGCCTCCTTTTTCTTAACCTGCCGGAGAACCACCATGGTAGATGCAACCCAGATCAAAGAGCATGCGGAAGTTGTCGGTTCGGACGGCCAGCACGTGGGCACCGTCGACCATATGGAAGGCGCCGATCGCATCAAGCTGACCAAGCGCGATCAGGATGCCGATGGCAAGCATCACTATATTCCGTTGAACTGGGTCCAGTCGGTGGATGGCAGTCAGGTGCGGCTATCCAAGACCCGGGACGAGGCTGAAAGCGAGTGGCAGGCCGCCTAAGGCACGCCGCCCATTAAAAAGCCCCGCTGATGCGGGGCTTTTTAATGGGCGGCGACTACGGATCAGTTGATGTATTCGAACAGCTTGACGATGCGCTGCACGCCCGAGACGCTCTGGATCAGCTGCACGGCATGGGCGCCTTCCTGCTGGGTCACCAGGCCCAGGAGATAGACGATGCCGTTCTCCGTGACCACCTTGATGCGCGAACCGGGGATGTCCTCGTCGGCGAACATCTGGGTCTTGATGCGGGTGGTCAGCCAGGAGTCGTTGCTGCGCGCCAGCAGCGAGGAGTTGCCGGTCACCTGCAGTTCGTTGTGCACCGTCTTGACCCGCTGCACGCTGCGCACGGCCTGTTCGGCCTGGGCCTTGAGATCGGCGCGCGGCGTCTGGCCGGCGATCAGCACCACGCCGTTGTAGCTCACCACCACAATGTGCGAACTGGCCAGATCGGGGTTGGCCTTGGAGATGTTGACCGAGGCCTTGGTCTCGATCAGGGCGTCGTCCACGGTACTGCCCAGGGTGCGGGTGCCGCGGTTGTCGTCGATGGGCTTGTCGCGGCTGGCGGTGACCACGTTGCTGCAGCCGGCGACCGCAAAGGACAGCGCCAGGATGGCGAGCAGGGGAGCCTTCTTCATTCTTCGCTTCCAAACAGTTGCTGATCGATCTGGTCGCACAGGCAGTGGATCACCAGCAGGTGCACTTCCTGGATGCGGGCGGTGACCTTGGCAGGCACGCGAATCTCGACGTCTTCGGGCAGCAGCAGGGAGGCCATGCCGCCGCCGTCGCGGCCGGTGAGGGCGACCACGGTCATCTCGCGGTCGTGAGCAGCCTGGATCGCCTGGATCACGTTGGCCGAATTGCCGCTGGTGGAGATGGCCAGGAGGATGTCGCCCGGCTGACCCAGGGCGCGGATCTGCTTGGAGAACACCTCGTTGTAGCTGTAGTCGTTGGCGATGGAGGTCAGCGTCGAGGTGTCGGTGGTCAAGGCCAGGGCCGGCAGGCTGGGCCGCTCTCGCTCGAAGCGATTCAGCAATTCCGAGGAGAAGTGCTGGGCGTCGCCGGCGGAGCCGCCATTGCCGCAGGTGAGAATCTTGCCTTCGTTGAGCAGGGCCGCAACCATGACCTGGCTGGCCAGATCGATATGCGGAATCAGGACTTCCATGGCCTGACGCTTGGTTTCGATGCTGTCCCGGAAGAGTTTCTGGATGCGGGCGTGGGTGTCCATCGCGATATCTTTGACCTGTGCTGTGGAGGGCCTCAGGCGTCGAAGGCCTGTTTGATCCATTCGAGTGCCTGAGGGGACGCGTCGGCCCCGGGGCCGATCGCGATCACGTCGAAACGACAGGGCCGCTTGGCCCAGCGCGCTTCGGATTGCAGAAAGAGGGCGGCGCTGTTGACCAGTCGCTGCCGCTTGCGGGCATCTATGCTTTCCGCGGCGCCGCCCCAGGCGGTGTGCCTGCGGGCGCGTACCTCGACGAATACTACTGTATCGCCGTCGAGCATGACCAGATCGAGCTCGCCACCCTGCCAGCGCCAGTTGCGGGCGAGCAGCCGCAGGCCGCGCGTCTGCAGGAACTGCAGGGCGCGATCCTCGGCTTGCCTGCCGCGCTGGAGATGCGGCGCCTGCTTCACGGGGTGCTGAGCGAAGCCGGCACGCTGGTGGTGGGCAGCGGCGCATTGTTGGCCGGCAACGGCTGGGCCACGCCATTGCGGAATTCCGCCCAGGGCAGGTGACGCACCACGCGCTGGTCGGGCGCCACGCTCAGATTGCCGGACAGGCCGGGCAGCTCGGAGTTGGGCAGGGCCTTGAGCTGCTGCAGGTGCAGCGCCAGCAGGTAGGCATCGGCGCCCATGGCATAGAGCCGACCGATGCTGGTGCCGGCCTGCGGCCACTGGGCGGTGATCTTAGCGCGCAGCGGATTGCTCGGGTCGAGCAGCCAGGGGGTTTCGCAGAACAGGATGCCGTTGAGATCCTGATTGGCGCCGGGTTCGTTGACGCCGCTGTTGAGGTTGGAGGTGGCGTACACCGGCAGATCGCGGGCGTTCTGGTAGACCAGGATCGGCTTGATCTGGCGCGCCTGGGCCGGGGTCGAGGCGAGGAAGATGAAGTCCATGCCCTGGCGCATCTGCAACAGGCTGGTGATGCGATTGGCGATCTCGACCGGTTGACCGATGCGCTCGGCGGCGACCAGGCGCCCGCCCAGTTGCTGCCACTCGTTCTGGAAGGCGGCCAGCACGCGGGCGCCCCAATCACCCTGGGGCACCATGGCGCCGGCACTGCGCTTGCCGTCGGCCCAGGCACGGCGCGCGGCCTCGCGGGCCTCGTCCTCGGCGGCCAGGCCGAACTGGAAGAGCTGCGGCGGCTGGGCGCCCTGGCTGTCGCCATAGTTCAGCGCCAGGGTATTGATCGGCAGTTGCGGGCGATCGCCCAGCTGCTTGACGAAGTTCTTCTCCAGCGGGCCGACCACCAGCTGGATGCCGGCGGCCTGGGCCTGGCGGTAGAAGGCGTCCAGCGAACCCATCTGGGTGCTGTCGTAGACGGTCACGGCCGGGGCGCTCTGGCCGGCGGCCAGGGCTTCGTAGCGAGCGGCCATGAAACCGTCCTGCAGTGCGCGCGAGACGCCGGCGAGCTGGCCCTGCAGGGGCAGCAGCAGGGCGACGCGATTGAGCGGTTCCCGCGCCAGGGTCTTCAGGTGCTCCAGGTCATCGGGCAGATTGCGTGCGGCGGGATGGCCGGGGTTCTGCTTCTGCCATTCCTCGATGGCGGCGAGCTGCTGATCCAGCGCCAGATTGCCGCGGGCGATGGCGGCCAGTGCCAGCCAGCCATTGAGGTCGGCGTCCTTCACGCTCTGGCGCAACTGCGCGTCCGGCAGGCTGGTCACCAGCTGCCAGATCTGCTCGCGGTTGTCATGGGCGGCATCGCCGTCCAGCAGCGGACCGAGGAAGATGCGTTCCTGGGCGGCGGCGAGCGGCTGGCCGTTGGCGGCCTGGGCCGCGGCCTTGGTCAGGCCGCTGCGGATCTGCTGCTGGGCCGGCAGTTCGCCCAGTTGGGCGAAGCTCGGGTGGTCGAAACGCTTGAGCGCCTGGGCCGGCTGCTTGTCGAGCAAATCGAGCTGGGCCAGCAGGGTCTGGGCGAACATCTGCTGTGCCGGCTTGAGGCCTTCGAGATTGATGGAACCCAGGATCTGCCGCGCTTCGCGGGAATTCTGCTGGGCATAGGCCTTGTCGGCGGCGGTCAGGCGCAGCAGATTGGCCTGCTCGGACTGACTGGAGCCGGCCTGATTCAGCAGCTGCTCGATGCTGGCCTGGGTTGGCTGGGGCAGGTCGCCGAGGGCGTTGTTGACGGGCGAGCTGCTGCAGGCGGCGAGCAGGGCGAAGGCGGTGGCGCAGAGCAGCGGACGCAGGCGGAACTTCATGCTGTGGTTCCTGAGCAAAAGTCTGGAAAGGGGGCGATTGTCTCACAGCACCCAAGCGCTGCGAACGCCAAGGGCGAGAGCGGCGTACACTGTTGGGCTATTTCCAGTCCGTCAGGTTTCATCATGATTTCGCCGGGTACTCTTTATGTGGTTGCCACGCCCATCGGCAACCTGGACGACATCACCGCCCGCGCGCTCAAGGTCCTGCGCGAAGTGGCCCTGATCGCCGCCGAAGACACCCGTCATTCGGCGCGGCTGCTGCGTCATTTCGGCATCGAGACGCCACTCGCGGCCTGTCACGACCACAACGAACGCGATGCCGGCGGCCGCTTCATCACTCGGCTGCTGGCGGGGGAAGACGTCGCCCTGATCTCCGATGCGGGCACGCCGCTGATTTCCGATCCGGGCTTTCACCTGGTGCGAGCGGCGCGCGCCCAGGGCGTCCGGGTCTCGCCGATTCCCGGCGCCTGCGCCCTGGTCGCGGCGCTGTCGGCGGCCGGTCTGCCCTCGGATCGCTTCAGCTTCGAAGGCTTCCTGCCGGCCAAGGCGGCAGGCCGGCAGGGACGCCTGGCGGCGCTGCGCGAAGATCCCCGTACGCTCATCTTCTACGAGGCGCCCCACCGGCTCGAGGATTGCGTGGCCGACATGGTGAGCACCTTCGGGCCTGAGCGGCACATCGTTCTTGGTCGCGAACTGACCAAGACCTTTGAGACCCTGCGCGGCTTGCCCGCTGGCGAGCTGTTGGCCTGGATTCGCGCGGATCTGGATCAGCAGCGCGGCGAGTGCGTGCTGCTGGTGGGTGGCTGGGCGGCGCCGGAGGACGCGGAGGTCGATGCCGAAACCCTGCGCATCCTCGATCTGCTGCTGGCCGAGCTGCCGATCAAGCGCGCCGCTGCCCTGGCCGCCCAGATCACCGGCGCGCGCAAGAACCAGCTCTATCAGCTGGCCCTGGAGCGCAAGGGCGAGCCGGGCTGAGTCAGGGTGAATTAGTGGGCATCTTTCCTTGTTATCCGCCCCCAGTCTCTATACCCTTGCGCCGCGAGAGCCGACCGGGCAGTCGCTGTCGTGATCCGCAAGGGTTGCGAGGGAGGAAAGTCCGGGCTCCATAGGGCGAGGTGCCAGGTAACGCCTGGGAGGCGTGAGCCTACGGAAAGTGCCACAGAAAATAACCGCCTAAGCGCGCAAGCGCCGGTAAGGGTGAAAAGGTGCGGTAAGAGCGCACCGCACGGCTGGCAACAGTTCGTGGCTAGGTAAACCCCACCTGGAGCAAGACCAAATAGGAATCCATAGGCGTGGCCCGCGCTGGATTCGGGTAGGTCGCTAGAGGCAATCAGCGATGGTTGTCCCAGAGGAATGACTGTCCTCGACAGAACCCGGCTTACAGGTCGGCTCTCGCACCCCTCCCTCCTGGGCCTCTGCGCCCAGTGTCTGAGACCTCTTCTTAAGACATCACTTTAATCAATTGAGCCAATCAATTGACTTCATTTCCGTTTGTCGGAAATCGATGTCGTTCGTCCTGGCCGTGAACTCGTGCAATTTGCTCGAAATCCCCGTCCCACGCGGCCTGGCTACCCCCTCGCTTACCTTGACTGAAAGCAGCCCTCCTCAATATAGTGGCGGCCGGTGGTACGAAGTGGGGCGAAGTGGGATTTAATGGCAAGGACAGCCTATTAGAGGACGCGAAATTGTTCCGGGGAGCGAACGCCATCAGTCTCGACGCCAAGGGGCGCGCCGCGATGCCGAGCCGGTATCGTGACGAGCTGCTGGAGCGTTGTGCCGGCCAGCTCATCGTGACGATCGATGCCGTCGACCCCTGCCTTTGCGTCTATCCACTCCCGGAATGGGAAATCATCGAAAGCAAGCTGCGGCAGTTGCCCTCGCTGCGTGAGGAGACTCGCCGCCTGCAGCGCTTGCTGATCGGCAATGCGGTGGATCTGGAGCTCGACGGCAGTGGCCGTTTCCTGGTTCCGCCGCGCCTGCGTGAATACGCCAAGCTGAACCGGCGCGTGATGCTGGTCGGTCAGCTCAACAAGTTCCAGTTATGGGATGAGGACGCCTGGAGTGCCGTGTGCGACGCGGATCTCCTGGCGATTAAGGAACCCGGCGGTATGCCGGATGAAATGCGCGATTTGATCCTGTGACCATGAACCCAGTCTTCCACCACGTCTCCGTTCTCCTGGACGAGGCCGTACAGGCATTGGCGATCCAGCCTGCCGGCCGTTATCTGGACGGCACCTTCGGCCGCGGCGGACACAGCCGGGCCGTGCTGCGCCTGCTGGGTGGAGAAGGGCGGCTGCTGGGCTTCGACAAGGATCCCCAGGCGATCGCCGCCGGCCAGGCCCTGGCTGCGGAAGATCACCGCTTCGAAATCGTCCAGCGCAGCTTCGCCGAACTGGGCGATGAACTCGCAGGCCGTGGCTGGTCCGGCCAGGTCGATGGCGTGCTGCTGGATCTGGGCGTGTCCTCGCCCCAGCTCGACGATCCCGAGCGCGGTTTCAGCTTCATGCAGGACGGTCCCCTGGACATGCGCATGGATCCGAGTCGGGGGCAGAGCGCCGCCGCCTGGATCGCCACGGCGCCCGAGGCCGACATCGCCCAGGTATTCAAGGAATTCGGCGAAGAACGTTTTGCCAAGCGCATGGCGCGCGCCGTGGTGCAGCGTCGTGAAGTCCAGCCCTTCGAACGTACCGGCGACCTGGCCAAGGTACTCACCGAGGCCAATCCGGCCTGGGAAAAGGGCAAGCATCCTGCTACCCGTGCCTTCCAGGGGCTGCGTATCTATATCAATCGCGAACTGAGCGATCTGGAGCAGGGCCTGCAGGCGGCCTACGAGCAACTGGCCGTGGGTGGCCGGCTGGTAGTGATCAGCTTCCACTCGCTGGAAGACCGCATCGTCAAACAATTTATGCGCCGACTGGCCAAGGGCGAGGCCGACCAGCTGCCGCGCGACCTGCCGATCCGCGCCACGGTCTTCGAGCCCTCGCTGCGCCTGCTGGGCAAGCCGGCCTATGCCAGCGAAGCCGAACTGGCCGCCAATCCCCGCGCCCGCAGCGCCGTGATGCGCGTTGCCGAGAAGCTGAAATGAGCCGGCTCTTCGTCAAGAAACTGCCCCTGGGCAGCAGCGTCATGCTGGTGCTGTTCGTCGGTGTACTGCTGTCGGCGGTAGCCGTGGCCTATAGCGCCCACTGGAATCGCCAACTGCTCAACACCCTCTATGGCGAGATGGCCATCCGCGACAAGGCCCAGGCCGAATACGGTCGGCTGCTGCTGGAGCAGAGCACCTGGACCGCCCACAGTCGCGTCGAGGCCCTAGCCAGCGGCCAATTGCAGATGCGCATTCCCGATCCGACCGAAATCTGGATGGTCAATCCGTGAAAGGCCTGATCGCGCGCCTGCCATGGCGCTTCAGCCTCATTATCGGGCTGTTGCTGGTCATGGTCGGCACCATCATCTGGCGCATCGTCGATCTGCACGTGATCGACCGGGCCTTTCTGAAGGGGCAGGGCGATGCGCGCAGCGTGCGCACCATCCCCATTCCCGCGCACCGTGGCCTGATCACCGATCGCAACGGCGAGCCCCTGGCCGTGAGTACGCCGGTCACCACCCTGTGGATCAATCCCAAGGAACTGCTGGGCGCCGAGGATCGCTGGGCGACCCTGGCCGATGCCGTCGGCCAGCCGCGTGCGGAATTGGCCAAGCGCATCGAGCAGAACGCCAGCAAGGAATTCCTCTACCTGGCCCGTGGCCTGACGCCCGAGCAGGGCGAGGCGGTGATGAGCCAGGTCAAGGCGCACAAGATTCCCGGGGTCTACGACATCGAGGAATTTCGGCGTTTCTATCCGGCGGGTGAGGTGGCGGCCCATGTGGTCGGCTTCACCGACATCGACGACCACGGCCGCGAAGGCATCGAACTGGCCTTCAACGAGTGGCTGTCCGGCGTGCCGGGTCGTCGCCAGGTGGTCAAGGATCGCCGCGGTCGGCTGATCCGCGATGTCCAGGTCGCCAAGAACGCCAAGCCGGGCAATACCCTGGCGCTGTCCATCGACCTGCGGCTGCAGTATCTCGCCGCGCGCGAACTGCGCAATGCCCTGACCCAGTTCGAAGCCGAGGCCGGCAGCCTGACCATCGTCGACGTCAAGACCGGCGAAGTCCTGGCGATGGTCAACATGCCCACCTACAACCCCAACAATCGCCGCAGTCTCGAACCGGCCGCCATGCGCAACCGGGCGATGATCGACGTCATGGAGCCCGGCTCGGTGATGAAGCCGATTTCCATGACCGCGGCGCTCGCCAGCGGTCGCTGGAAGCCCACCGACAAGGTCAACGTCTATCCCGGTTCGCTGCAGATCGGTCGCTACACCATCAAGGACGTCTCCCACAGCGACGGCGCCCTGGACCTGACCGGCATCCTCATCAAGTCCAGCAACGTCGGCATGAGCAAGATCGCCTTCGACGTCGGTGGCGAGAACATCTACAACGCCATGCGCGCCGTGGGCCTCGGCCAGGACACCGGTCTGGGCTTTCCCGGCGAGCGGGTCGGCAATCTGCCCAACCATCGCAACTGGCGTCCGGCCGAGACCGCGACCCTGTCCTATGGCTATGGCCTGGCGGTAACCGCCGTGCAACTGGCCCATGCCTATTCGGTGCTGGCCAACGACGGTCGCTCGGTGCCGCTGTCCATGGTGCGCCTGGACAAGGCCCCGGCCAGCGATCAGGCGGTGGAAGAGCGCGTTGCCAAGACCTTGCAGGGCATGCTGCAGCAGGTCGTGGAAGCCCCGGGCGGGGCCTTCCGCGCCCAGGTGCCGGGCTACCACGTCGCCGGCAAGAGCGGGACCGCGCGCAAGACCAGCACCGGCACCCGTGGCTATGCCGAGAATTCCTATCGCTCGCTGTTCGCCGGCTTCGGCCCCACCAGCAATCCGCGCCTGGCCGCGGTGGTGGTGATCGATCGTCCGAGCAAGGGCGGCTACTACGGTGGCGTGGTCTCGGCCCCGGTGTTCAGCCGCGTGATGTCCGGCGCCCTGCGCCTAATGAACATCCAGCCGGATAACCTCCAGCCGCTGCCGGTGCAGCAGGCCCAGGCGGGCAAGCCGCTGCTGGTCGGGGAGCGTGATCGATGAGCCGCCTGCTGACCGACCTCCTGCCTAAAGCTGCCACTGCCGTCGACATTGGTGGCTTGGCGCTGGACAGCCGCGAGGTCCGCCCGGGCTCGCTGTTCCTGGCCATTCCCGGTCTGCACAGCGACGGCCGCGCCCATATTGCCAGCGCTGCCGAGCGCGGCGCCGCGGCTATTGCCTATGAGACGAAGGACGCTCCCGCACTGCCGGCCCTGGACATCCCCCTGGTCGCCGTCGAGGGCCTGGCCGCGCAGCTGTCCGCCATCGCCGGTCGTTTCCATGGCGAGCCGAGCCGGCGCCTGGCGCTGGTCGGCATCACCGGTACCAATGGCAAGACCAGTATCAGCCAGTTGATCGCCCAGGCCTGTGACCTGCTCGGTCAGCGTTGCGGCATCGTCGGCACCCTGGGTAGCGGCTTCCATGGCGCCGTCGCCGAAGGCCGTCACACCACCCCGGATGCCCTCAAGCTGCAGGCGACCCTGGCGGAACTGGCCGAGGACGGCGCCACCGCCGTCGCCATGGAGGTCTCTTCCCATGGCCTGGCCCAGGGTCGGGTGGCGGCGCTGGCCTTCAAGGTCGCGGTCTTCACCAACCTGTCTCGCGATCACCTCGATTATCACGGGACCATGGCCGCCTATGGCGAAGCCAAGGCCCAGCTGTTCGCCTGGCCGGGGCTCGGCGCCCGCGTCCTCAATCTGGATGACGCCTTTGGCCGCGAGCTGGCGGCTCGCCCCAGCCCGGCCGCGACCCTGACCTACAGCCTGAGCGATCCGGCCGCCAGCCTCCATTGCCAGGCCATCCAGTTCGACGACCACGGCGTGCGCGCCCGGCTGGTCACCGCCCAGGGTACCGGTGAGCTGCGCAGCCAGCTGATCGGACGCTTCAACCTGAGCAACCTGCTTGCCGCCATCGGTGCCCTGCTGGGGCTCGGTCATGCGCTGGCCGACATCCTCGCCATCCTCCCGCAGCTGCAGGGCCCGGCCGGACGCATGCAGCGCCTGGGCGGCGCCGGGCGACCGCTGGTGGTGGTGGACTACGCCCACTCCCCCGATGCCCTGGACAAGGTGCTCACCGCCCTGCGGCCCCATGTCGGTGCCCTGGGTCGCCTGGTCTGCGTGTTCGGCTGTGGTGGCGATCGCGATCGCGGCAAGCGGCCGGAGATGGCCGCGGTGGCCGAGCGCCTGGCCGATCAGGTGGTGGTGACCGACGACAACCCCCGTACGGAAGATCCGGCTGCCATCGTTGCCGATATCCGCGCCGGCTTCGCGCATCCCGAGCAGGTGAGCTTCGCCGGCCGGCGTGAGGCGGCCATCGCCCAGGCCGTGGCCGCGGCGACCGCCCAGGACATCGTGGTGCTGGCCGGCAAGGGCCATGAGCCCTACCAGGAAATCGCCGGTGTCCGTCATCCCTTTTCCGATCTCGACCAGGCCGAGCGGGCCCTGACCGCCTGGGAGCGACAGCATGCTTAGAACCTTCACCCTCACCGAAGTGGCCGAGGCCCTGACCGGCAACCTGCTGGGTTCCGATGCCCTGTTCGACGGCGTCGGCACCGACAGTCGCAAGGCCGTGGCCGGGCAGCTCTTCGTCGCCCTGAGCGGGCCGCGCTTCGATGGTCATGCCTATCTGGCCGACGTGGCCGCCCAGGGTGCCGCGGCAGCCCTGGTGGAGCGGGCCGTGCCCGAGGTCCAGCTGCCCCAGCTGGTGGTGGCCGATACCCGCCTGGCGCTGGGGCGTCTGGGCGCCTTCAATCGGGATCTGTTCCAGGGCAGACTCGCCGCCGTGACCGGCTCCAGTGGCAAGACCACGGTGAAGGAGCTGCTCGCCGCCATCCTGCGTCAGCAGGGCGCCACCCTGGCCACTCAGGGCAATCTGAACAACGACCTCGGCGCGCCTCTAACCCTGCTGCAACTGGCCGCCGAGCACGCCTATGGCGTCATCGAGCTCGGTGCTTCCCACGTCGGTGACATCGCCTATACCGTGAGCCTGACACGCCCGGATGTCGTTATCATTACCAACGCCGGCCAGGCCCATGTGGGCGAGTTCGGCGGCGTCGATCGTATCGTCGAGGCCAAGGGCGAGATCATCGAAGGCGTGGGCGAGGCGGGCACCGTGGTGCTCAACCGCGATGACGCCGCCTTCGCGACCTGGCAGCGCCGCGCGGCCGGTCGCACCGTCGTCGCCTTCGGCCTGGATGCCCGCGCCGACGTCCGCGCCAGCGAGGTGACCCTGGATGACCAGGGCCGCCCGAGCTTCCTCTTGCACACCGCCCAGGGCGAGGCGCCGGTCACCCTACAGCTGCTGGGTGCCCACAACGTCGGCAATGCCCTGGCCGCCGCGGCCGCAGCGCTCAGCCTGGGGCTGGAGCTGGCCACCATCGCCCGTGGCCTCGCCGCCGCGGCACCGGTCCAGGGCCGCACCCTGACCCGCATCAGCCAGCGCGGCGCCCAGGTCATCGACGACAGCTACAACGCCAACCCCGCGTCGGTGAAGGCCGGGATCGACCTGCTGGGTGCCCTGCCGGGCCGCCGGGTGGTGGTCCTGGGCGACATCGCCGAGCTGGGTGAGTGGACCGAGCAGGGCCATCGCGAAGTGGGCGAGCACGCCCGCGGCAAGGTGGATGCCTTCTACAGCGTCGGTCCCTCGATGGCCCATGCGGCCAGCGCCTATGGCGCCGAGGCTCGGCATTTCGCCGATCGCGAACACCTGATCGAGGCCCTGGCGGACGAGGACCGGGCCGGAACCACCCTGCTGATCAAGGGATCCCGCAGCGCCGCGATGGACAAGGTCGTCGCCGCGCTCTGCGCTATCAACACCGAGGAGAAACACTGATGCTGCTGCTGTTGGCGGAGTTCCTGCAACAGTTCTACAAGGGCTTCGCCGTCTTCCAATACCTCAGCCTGCGCGGCATTCTGGGCGTTCTGACCGCCCTGTTGCTGTCGTTGTGGCTCGGCCCCTGGATGATCCGCACCCTGCAGATCCGCCAGATCGGCCAGGCCGTGCGCAACGATGGCCCCCAGTCGCACCTGTCCAAATCCGGCACCCCCACCATGGGCGGCGCCCTGATCCTGACCACTATCGGCATCAGCACCCTGCTGTGGGCCGATCTGCACAACCGTTACGTCTGGACCGTGCTGGCGGTGACCTTCCTGTTCGGCGCCATCGGCTGGGTCGACGACTATCGCAAGGTGATCGAGAAGAATTCCCGCGGTCTGCCCAGTCGCTGGAAGTACTTCTGGCAATCGGTATTCGGCCTGGGGGCGGCGATCTTCCTCTATGTCACGGCCAAGGCGCCGATCGAAACCACGCTGATCCTGCCCCTGCTGAAGAACATCGAGATCCCGCTGGGGATTTTCTTCGTTGTGCTGACCTACTTCGTCATCGTCGGCTCCAGCAACGCGGTCAACCTCACCGATGGCCTCGACGGCCTGGCGATCATGCCCACCGTGATGGTCGGCGGCGCCCTGGGCATCTTCTGCTACCTGTCGGGCAACGTTAAATTCGCCGACTACCTGCTGATTCCCTATGTGGAAGGCTCCGGCGAACTGATCGTCTTCTGCGGCGCCCTGATCGGGGCGGGCCTGGGCTTCCTCTGGTTCAACACCTATCCCGCCATGGTGTTCATGGGTGACGTCGGCGCCCTGGCGCTGGGCGCCGCCCTGGGCACCATCGCCGTCATCGTCCGCCAGGAAGTGGTGCTGTTCATCATGGGTGGCGTCTTCGTCATGGAGACCCTCTCGGTGGTCATCCAGGTCGCCTCCTTCAAGCTGACCGGCAAGCGCGTCTTCCGCATGGCGCCGATCCACCACCATTTCGAATTGAAGGGCTGGCCCGAACCGCGGGTCATCGTGCGCTTCTGGATCATCACCGTGATCCTGGTGCTGTTCGGTCTCGCCACCCTGAAACTGAGGTAATCGCAGTGCTCATCGCTTCCGACCAGTTCCGTATCGTCGTCGGCCTCGGCAAGAGTGGCATGTCGCTGGTGCGCTTTCTCGCGCGCCGGGGCGTGCCCTTCGCCGTGGCCGACACGCGGGAACAGCCGCCGGAACTTGCGACCCTGAGAACCCAGTATCCCCAGGTCGAGGTGCGCTGCGGCGAGCTGGATGTCGACTTCCTCGCCCGCGCGGCCGAGCTCTATGTGAGTCCCGGCCTGGCCCTGGAAACGCTGGCGCTGCAGGAAGCCGCCGCCCGTGGCGTGCGGCTGTCCGGCGATATCGAGCTGTTCGCGCGCCAGGCCCGGGCACCCATCGTCGCCATCACCGGTTCCAACGCCAAGAGCACCGTCACCACCCTGGTGGGTGACATGGCGCTGCGCGCCGGCAAGCGGGTGGCCGTGGGGGGCAACCTCGGTACCCCGGCGCTGGACCTGCTGGCCGATGACGTCGAACTCTATGTGCTGGAGCTGTCGAGCTTCCAGCTGGAGACCTGCGAGCGACTCGACGCCGAGGTGGCCACGGTGCTCAACCTCAGCGAAGACCACATGGATCGCTACACCGGCATGCCGGCCTATCACCAGGCCAAGCACCGCATCTTCCGAGGCGCCCGCCAGGTGGTGGTCAATCGCGACGATGCCCTGTCGCGGCCGCTGATCGGCGATGACGTGCCGCGCCTGACCTTCGGCCTGGGACGGCCCGATTTCCGTGCCTTCGGCATTCGCGAGGAGGAGGGCCGTCGCTATCTGGCGCTGGCCTTCGACAACCTGCTGGATGTCGAGGAACTCAAGATCCGCGGTACCCATAACCACAGCAATGCCCTGGCCGCGCTGGCCCTGGGCCAGGCCGCCGGTCTGCCGCTGGCACCCATGCTGGAGGCCCTGCGCGCCTTCCCGGGTCTGGAGCATCGCTGCCAGTGGGTCGGCGAGGTCGCGGGCGTCAACTACTACAACGATTCCAAGGCGACCAACGTCGGCGCCGCCCTGGCCGCGGTCGAAGGCCTGGGTGATGACATCGCCGGCCAGTTGGTGCTGATCGCCGGTGGCGACGGCAAGGGCGCCGATTTCAGTGCCCTGCGCGAGCCCATCGCGCGTCACTGTCGCGCCGTGGTGCTGCTGGGGCGCGATGCGGCACGGATCGCCGAGATCCTGCCGGCCACCGTGCAACAGGTGCGTGTCGCCACCCTGGAAGAAGCCGTGGCCGAGAGCCGCCGGCTAGCCCAGCCAGGCGACGCCGTGCTGCTGTCGCCGGCCTGCGCCAGTCTCGACATGTTCCGCAACTTCGAAGAACGCGGGCGGCTGTTCGCCCAGGCCGTGGGAGCCTTGGCATGATCCTCAGCTTCCTGCGCCCCTATCCCTCGCCGCTGGCCAGCCGCCACGGCATCGACCTGGACTTCCCGCTGCTGGCGGGCTGTCTGCTGCTGCTCGGCCTCGGCCTGGTGATGGTGACCTCGGCGTCCTCCGAGGTGGCCGCCGCCCAGTCGGGCAATCCGCTGTACTTCATGTACCGCCATCTGGTCTATCTGGCGATCGGTTTCGTCTCCTGCGGCGTGGTGATGCTGATCCCCATGGCCACCTGGCAGCGCTTCGGCTTTCCGTTGCTGATCATCGCCTTCCTGCTGCTGGTGGCGGTGCTGGTCCCCGGCATCGGCCGCGAGGTGAACGGTTCCCTGCGCTGGATCGGCTTCGGCATCTTCAACGTGCAGCCCTCGGAGATCGCCAAGGTCTTCGTGGTGCTCTATCTGGCCGGTTACCTGGTTCGTCGTCAGCATGAGGTGCGCCACACCTGGGCCGGCTTCTTCAAGCCCTTCATCGTGCTCCTGCCGATGGCCATGCTGCTGCTGCGCGAACCCGACTTCGGTGCCACCGTGGTGATGATGGGTGCCGCCGGTGCTATGCTGTTCCTTGGCGGCGTCGGCCTGTTCCGCTTCCTGATGATGGTCGCCCTGGCCGTGCTGGCGGTGTTCGTGCTGGTGCAGACCCAGTCCTACCGGATGCAGCGGCTGATCACCTTCACCGATCCCTGGGCCGACCAGTTCGGCTCCGGCTACCAGCTGACCCAGGCGCTGATCGCCTTCGGTCGTGGCGGCTGGACCGGTCTCGGCCTGGGCAACAGCATCCAGAAGCAGTTCTACCTGCCCGAAGCCCATACCGACTTCCTCTTCGCCGTGCTGGCCGAAGAACTCGGCCTGATCGGGGCCATGGCCACCGTCGGCCTGTTCCTCTTCGTCTGCGTGCGCGGGCTGTTCATCGGTCACTGGGCCGAGCAGTCTAAGCAGTTCTTTTCGGCCTATGTGGCCTACGGCCTGTCGATGCTCTGGATCGGCCAGTTCCTGATCAACATCGGCGTGAACGTCGGCCTGCTGCCGACCAAGGGCCTGACCCTGCCGTTCCTCAGCTACGGCGGCAGCTCCCTGGTGATCTGCTGCGTGAGCATGGGCCTGCTGCTGCGCATCGAGTGGGAGAGACGCACCCTGGTGGATACCGAGGATGTGGAATTCACCGAAGAGGATTTCGCCGATGTCCGCTAACGTCCTCATCATGGCCGGCGGTACCGGCGGGCACGTCTTTCCGGCCCTGGCCTGCGCTCGTGAATTCGAAGCCCGCGGCTATACCGTGCACTGGCTGGGTACCCCGCGCGGCATCGAGAACGATGTGGTGCCCAAGGCCGGCATCACCCTGCACCACATTCCGGTCACCGGCCTGAGAGGCAAGGGCGTGCGCTCCCTGGTGAAGGCGCCGCTGCAACTCAGCGGAGCGCTCATGCAGGCCATGGGTCTCATGCGCCGGCTCAAGCCGGTCTGCGTGCTGGGCCTGGGCGGCTTCGTCACCGGTCCCGGTGGCCTGGCCACCAGGCTGTGCAACATCCCGCTGGTGATCCACGAACAGAATGCCCATGCCGGCACTGCCAACCGCCTGCTGGTGCCCATGGCCGCACGGGTCTGCGAAGGCTTCGCCGACACCTTCCCGGCGTCCGCCAAGCGCCTGTCCACCGGCAATCCGGTGCGCGCCGAACTCTTCGCCCCGGTGACCCGCGCGCCACTGGAAGAGCGCGCCGCCAATCTGCTGGTACTGGGCGGCAGCCTCGGCGCCGAGCCGCTCAACAAGCTGCTGCCCGACGCCCTGGCCCAGCTGCCCGCGGGCCTGCGACCCAATGTGCGCCACCAGGCCGGTCGCCAGCATGCCGAGGTGACGGCCGAGCGCTACGCCAACGTCGCCGTGGAGGCCGATGTGCAGCCCTTCATCGCCGACATGGCCGCCGCCTATGCCTGGGCCGATCTGGTGATCTGCCGGGCCGGTGCCCTGACCGTCGCCGAGCTGACCGCCACCGGTCTGCCGGCGCTGCTGATCCCCCTGCCGCACGCCATCGACGACCACCAGACCAGCAATGCGCGCTTCCTGGAGCGCGCCGGTGCCGGTGTGGTGCTGCCGCAACATTCCACTCGCCCGGCGGATCTCGCCGCGCAGCTTACCGAGGTCCTGATGCATCCCGAACGTCTTGCCGGCATGGCCGCTCGCAGCCGTGCCCTGGCCAAACCCGATGCCACCCGTGCAGTCGTCGACGCCTGTCTGGAGGTTGCCCGTGGTTAAGTCGCAAAGTGCCATTCAGGCCGAAGTTCGGCGCATGCGCAGCATCCGGCGCATCCATTTCGTCGGTATCGGCGGCGTCGGTATGTGCGGCATCGCCGAGGTGCTGCTGAACCTGGGCTACGAAGTCTCGGGTTCGGACCTCAAGGAATCCGCGGTGACCGCGCGCCTGCAGCAATTCGGCGCGCGCATCTACATCGGCCACCGCGCCGAGAACCTGGATCAGGTCGACGTGCTGGTTGTGTCCAGTGCCATCAACAGATCCAATCCGGAAGTCTCCGCCGCCCTCGAGCAGCGCATTCCCGTGGTGCCCCGCGCCGAGATGCTCTCCGAGCTGATGCGCTATCGCCACGGCATCGCCGTCGCCGGTACCCATGGCAAGACCACCACCACCAGTCTGATCGCCTCGGTGTTCGCCGCCGAAGGCCTGGACCCGACCTTCGTCATCGGCGGTCGCCTCAATGCCGCCGGTACCAATGCCCAGCTCGGCACCAGCCGCTACCTGATCGCCGAGGCCGACGAGAGCGACGCCAGCTTCCTGCACCTGCAGCCCATGGTTGCCGTGGTCACCAATATCGACGCCGACCACATGAGCACCTACGAAGGTGACTTCAACCGGCTCAAGCGCACCTTCGTCGATTTCCTGCACAACCTGCCGTTCTATGGCCTGGCGGTGCTCTGCGTCGACGATCCGGTGGTGCGCGAGATCATTCCCCAGGTCGCCCGGCCCACCGTCACCTACGGCACCGCCGAAGACGCCGACGTCCGTGCCGTGGACATCCGCCAGGACGGCATGCGCACCTATTTCACCGTGCTGCGCGAGGGCCGCGCGCCGCTGGCGGTCTCGGTCAACATGCCGGGCGTGCACAACGTGCTCAACGCCCTGGCGACCATTGCCATCGCCACCGACGAAGGCGTCAGTGACGAGGCCATCCTCAATGGCCTGTCCGGCTTCCAGGGGGTAGGGCGGCGCTTCCAGGTCTATGGCGAACTGCCGGTCGCCGGTGGCAGCGTCATGCTGGTGGACGACTACGGTCACCATCCCCGTGAAGTCGCCGCGGTGATTAAGGCCGTGCGCGGCGGTTGGCCCGAGCGCCGGCTGGTGATGGTCTATCAGCCGCACCGCTTCAGTCGCACCCGCGATCTCTACGAAGACTTCGTCCAGGTGCTGGCCGATGCCAACGTCCTTTTGCTGATGGAAGTCTATCCGGCCGGCGAAGAACCCATTCCCGGCGCCGACAGCCGCCAGCTCTGCCACAGCATCCGCCAGCGCGGTCAGCTCGATCCCATCTATGTCGAGCGCGGCAGCAACATCGCGCCGCTGGTCAAGCCACTGCTGCGCCCGGGCGACATCCTGCTCTGCCAGGGAGCGGGCGACATCGGCGCGCTGGCGCCGCAACTGCTCAACCATCCGCTGTTCGCCACTGCCGCGACCACCGGGAGTTCGGCATGAGCCGCCATCCGTACAACCCCTTGCCGGCAACCACTGTTGCCGGCGCGCACGTGGAGGGCTGAACCTTGGTCGCCACCCTACGTCACAACCAGCCCGGCTTCGGTCGGTCACGCAACGTCGAACAACGGGGCGCCAGTCGCCTGGTCGCCGAAGAGCCGCTATCGACACGCCTGCCACGCCCCAGCCTGGGCCTGCTCAAGCGCATCCTCTGGCCGTTCCTGCTGCTGGGCCTGGGCTTCGGCACCTACGAAGGCGCCCAGAAATTGCTGCCCTATGCCGACCGGCCGATCGCCAAGGTCAGCGTCAAGGGCGATCTCTCCTACATCAGCCAGGCCGCGGTGCAGCAGCGGATCGCGCCCTTTGTCGGCACCACCTTCTTCCAGGTGGACCTGGCCGACATGCGCCACGAACTGGAAACCATGCCGTGGATCGCCCACGCCGAGGTCCGCCGGGTCTGGCCGGACGAGATCAGCATCCGCCTGGAAGAGCAGATGCCCATCGCCCGCTGGGGCGACGAGGCGCTGCTGAACAACCAGGGTGAGGCTTTTGCCCCGCAGGATCTGGCCAACTATGACAATCTACCGCGGCTGTACGGCCCCAAACGGGCCCAGCAGCAGGTGATGCAGCAGTACCAGATGTTCAGCCAGATGCTCCGGCCGCTCGGTTACACCGTGTCGCGCCTGGAAATGCACGAGCGTGGCAGCTGGTACCTCACCACCGGTCAGGGCCTGGAACTGGTGTTCGGCCGCGACCAGCTGGTGGAAAAGATGCGGCGCTTCATGCGCCTGTACGATCAGGTGCTCAAGGCACAGATGGACAATATCGCGCGGATCGATCTGCGTTATCCGAACGGTCTGGCCGTGGCCTGGCGTGATCCCGCTGTCGCCGCCACCCCCGTGACCGAACCGGCCAAGCATTGAGGAGAAGTTTTTTACTATGGCAAGCGTGCAAAGCGGCAAGATGATCGTCGGCCTCGACATCGGCACTTCCAAGGTCGTGGCTCTGGTCGGCGAGGTGTCTTCCGATGGTCAGATCGAGATCGTCGGGATCGGCACCCATCCGTCGCGCGGGCTCAAGAAGGGCGTGGTGGTCAACATCGAATCCACCGTCGCCTCCATCCAGCGGGCCATCGAAGAAGCCCAGCTGATGGCCGGTTGCCGGATCCATTCGGCCTTCGTCGGCATTGCCGGCAATCACATTCGCAGTCTGAATTCCCACGGCATCGTGGCGATCCGCGATCGTGAAGTGAGCCCTGCGGACATCGAGCGGGTGCTCGATGCCGCCCAGGCGGTGGCCATTCCCGCCGACCAGCGCGTGCTGCACACCCTGGCCCAGGACTATGTCATCGACAACCAGGAAGGGGTGCGCGAGCCCCTGGGCATGTCCGGCGTGCGTCTGGAAGCCAAGGTCCATGTCGTTACCTGCGCCGTCAACGCCGCGCAGAACATTGAGAAATGTGTTCGTCGTTGCGGTCTGGAAGTCGACGACATCATTCTCGAGCAGTTGGCGTCGGCCTATTCGGTGCTGACCGACGATGAAAAGGAACTGGGCGTCTGCCTGGTGGATGTTGGCGGCGGCACTACCGACATAGCCATCTTTACCGAGGGCGCCATCCGCCATACGGCGGTAATACCCATTGCTGGCGACCAAGTCACAAATGACATTGCCATGGCCTTGAGAACCCCAACGCAATATGCCGAAGAAATCAAGATTCGGTATGCTTGTGCCTTGGCGAAACTGGCTGGACCGGGCGAAACCATCAAGGTGCCCAGCGTGGGTGACCGTCCGCCGCGAGAATTGTCGCGTCAGGCCCTCGCGGAAGTGGTCGAGCCCCGTTACGATGAGCTATTCACACTGGTGCAAGCGGAACTGCGCCGCAGTGGTTACGAGGATCTGATCCCCGCAGGGATCGTACTCACCGGTGGTACCGCGAAGATGGAAGGCGCGGTCGAACTGGCGGAAGAGATTTTCCATATGCCGGTACGCCTGGGGGTGCCCCAGACGGTCAAGGGTCTGACTGACGTAATCAGCAACCCGATCTATTCCACAGGCGTCGGCCTGTTGCTCTATGGTTTGCAAAAGCAGACCGATCCCTTGCCGGTTGTTTCTGGCGGATATAGCAGCGAAACCAAATCCACAGTCCTGGAACGCATGAAGCGTTGGGTCCAGGGCAACTTGTAATTCACAATTAAACCGCGGCAGTAGGCGAAGATCCGAAAGGAAGAGAGGGGACCATGTTCGAACTCGTAGACAACATTCCACAAAGCGCCGTGATCAAAGTCATCGGCGTGGGCGGTGGCGGTGGCAATGCCGTCAACCACATGGTCAAAAGCGGTGTTGAAGGCGTCGAATTCATCTGTGCAAATACCGACGCCCAAGCCCTGAAGAACGTCACATCCCGTACCGTGCTGCAACTCGGCCCGGGCGTCACCAAGGGTCTTGGTGCGGGCACCAATCCGGAAATCGGCCGCCAGGCGGCCATGGAAGATCGTGAGCGCATCGCCGAAGTCCTCGAAGGCGCCGACATGGTCTTCATCACCACCGGCATGGGCGGTGGCACCGGTACCGGTGCCGCGCCGATCATCGCCGAGGTGGCCAAGGAGATGGGTATCCTGACCGTTGCCGTGGTCACCCGTCCGTTCCCCTTCGAAGGCCGCAAGCGCATGCAGGTCGCCGACGAAGGCATTCGCTCCCTGTCCGAATGCGTCGACTCGCTGATCACCATCCCCAACGAGAAGCTGCTGACCATCCTGGGCAAGGACGCCAGCCTGCTGGCCGCCTTCGCCAAGGCTGACGACGTCCTCGCCGGCGCCGTTCGCGGTATCTCCGACATCATGCAGCGTCCCGGCCTGATGAACGTCGACTTCGCCGACGTCAAGACCGTGATGGGCGAGATGGGCATGGCCATGATGGGTACTGGCCACGCCAGCGGTCCGAACCGTGCGCGCGAAGCCACCGAAGCCGCCATCCGCAACCCGTTGCTGGAAGACGTCAACCTGCACGGCGCCCGCGGCATCCTGGTCAACATCACCGCTGGCCTGGATCTGTCCCTGGGTGAATACGCCGCCGTCGGCGAGATCATCGAGGACTTTGCGTCCGAACACGCCACCGTCAAGGTCGGCGCGGTGATCGATCCGGAAATGCGCGACGAGCTGCACGTCACCGTGGTCGCCACCGGCCTGGGTGCGCGCATCGAGAAGCCGGTCAAGGTGGTGGACAACACCGCTCAGACCCTGGCCGCGGCCCGTCAGGAAGGTGCTCCGGTCAACTACGACGACCTCAAGTACCCGACCTCGATGCGCTCCGGTCGTGGCAGCCAGAATCATGGCGGCTCGGCAGCGGCGACCAAGGTCAATCCCAACGACGACCTGGATTACCTGGACATCCCGGCCTTCCTGCGTCGTCAGGCTGATTGATCGGGTATATCACAAGCCAGGGTGTGATTAGTGGGCATCGATTTTCGCATCTGCTATCATCGCGACTTCGTTGAACACCATTCGCACCCTGCGACCGAGCGGCCCTGGCATGATTAGACAACGCACCCTCAAGAACACCATTCGCGCCACTGGCGTCGGCCTGCATTCCGGGGAAAAGGTTTACCTGACCCTGAAGCCGGCTCCCGTCGATACGGGGATCGTGTTCCGTCGCACCGATCTCGATCCGGTCGTGGAAATCCCGGCCTGGGCCGAGAACGTGGGTGAAACCACCATGTCGACCAACCTGTTCAGTGACAGTGGCGTCAAGGTCGGTACCGTTGAGCACCTGCTGTCGGCCATGGCCGGTCTGGGGATCGACAATGCCTACGTCGAGCTGTCCGCGGTCGAAGTACCGATCATGGACGGTAGCGCCGGTCCCTTCGTGTTCCTGATCCAGTCCGCCGGTCTGCAGGAACAGGAAGCGGCCAAGCAGTTCATCCGCATCAAGCGTGAAGTCAGCGTCGTCGACGGTGACAAGCGCGCCACCTTCGTGCCCTTCGACGGCTTCAAGGTGACCTTCGAAATAGATTTCGATCACCCGGTGGTCAACAACCGTACCCAGAAAGCCTCGGTGGATTTCTCCAGCACCTCCTTCCTCAAGGAAGTCAGTCGTGCCCGCACCTTCGGCTTCATGCGCGACCTGGTATTCCTGCGTTCGCACAACCTGGCCCTGGGTGGCAGCGTCGACAACGCCATCGTGGTCGACGAGAAGGGTGTGATCAACGAAGACGGCCTTCGTTACGAAGACGAATTCGTCAAGCACAAGATTCTCGATGCCATTGGCGATCTCTACCTGCTCGGCAAAAGCCTTATTGGTGAATTCCGCGGCTACAAGTCCGGCCACGCCATGAACAATCGCCTGCTGCGTGCGCTGCTGGCCGATCGTGATGCCTGGGAAGTGGTGACCTTCGAAGACTCCGGTCTGGCGCCGATTTCCTACATGAGACCTGCGGCTGCCGTCTGAGCCCGGTCCAAGAAAAAGCCCTGCATCCGCAGGGCTTTTTTTATGGTCGCTGCAAGGTCTAGCGACGCGTCAGGGGCTCGCCCTGGAAGCTCACGCCGGCCAAGCCGTGGGCGATAAGGGCGCGGATATTGGCGTGATCGCTACCCTCGGGCGTCTGCAACACGCTGCGATAGTGCTCGCCGAAGGCCAGCAGCGCCTCTTCATCGCTCAGGCCCTCGAGCCTGGCCAGACCCAGGGTCTTGCAGGAGCCTTCGTTCTGGCCCGCGGCATTGTCCACCTCGCCGTTGCGAAAGGCGGTGGGCTGGTAGCGGTAGTGCTCGGCGACGAAGGCCAGGGTCTCGGCGAAGGCATGGTCGCCCTGGGCCAGGCTGGCGCGGAAGCTGGCGAGATCGCTCATTTGCTCTGCTGCTCCTGGAAGGCCGCGGCCTGGGCCGGCGAGGCCTCGGTCTGGTACCGGGCTTTCCAGTCGGCATAGGGCATGCCGTAGACGACCTCGCGGGCATCGTCCAGGCTCAGTTCCAGGCCCTTGTCGTCGGCCGCTGCCTTGTACCACTTGGACAGGCAGTTGCGGCAGAAGCCGGACAGATTCATCAGGTCGATGTTCTGCACATCGGTGCGCTTGCGCAGGTGCTCGACCAGGGTGCGGAAGGCAGTGGCTTCCAGTTCCAGGCGGTCTTGTTCGGTCATGACTGATTCCTCTTGCTAGCGGCGGCCGTGGCGCAGGTGGCGCCCGCCGTTGACGGTGAAGGTACTGCCGGTGGCGTACTGGGTCGACAGCAGATAGAGCACGGTATCCACGATGGGATCGGCGCCGGGTTCGAAATCCAGCAGCGCCTTGCCCAGGGTCGCCTGGCGATAGGCCTCGTCGGCGCCTTCCTTGAAGATCAGCAGCCCCGGCGCGATGGTGTTGACCCGTACCCTGGGTGCCAGGGCCTCCGCAAAGGACAGGGTCAGATTGTGCAGGGCGGCCTTGGTGGCGGCGTAGCCGATGTGGTTGCGGCTGCCGCGCGTGGCGCTATCGTCGCCGATATGGATGATGTCGGCCCGCGGCGCGGCCAGCAGCAGGTCCTGCAGGCCCAGATTGAGGTGGTAGGGCGCTTCCAGATGCAGACGGTAGAGCAGCCGCAGATTTTCCAGGCCGTCTTCGGCCCAGACCGAAGCGTTGTGCACGATGCCGCGCAATGCCGGATGGCGTTCATGCAGTTGCTGCAGCAGGGTGTCGCGCTGTGCCTCTTCCGCCAGATCGACCTGATAGGCCTCGATCTCGAGGTCACGCAAGGGGCCCGGATCGTCGCGATAGACGGCGATGACGGGTTGGCCCTCCGCCAGCAGCCGGCGGGTCAAGGCGAGACCGACGCGGCGATTGGCGCCGGTGACCAGAAGGGAAAGGGTTGCGGACATGAAGGTACCCGATCCTGATGAGCGAGGCGGCCAGGGTACTGGCCGCGGCTATTGTACGCCAGGATGCAGGCCGATCCTTGCTGGCCTAGCGGGCGCTGCCGCGCCAGTCGCCGGTGCGCGACGAGGCACTGTGCAGCCAGCCCTTCAGCGCGCGGGTGATCAGCGGAATGAAGACGCAGACCATCACCGGGGTGAGGATCAGGGTGCTCAGCAGGATGCGTGGCAACAACGGCAGATGCGCCAGGTAATCGCCGAAAGCGGCATTGAACAGCAGCGAGATGGGAAAGAACGCCAGCCAGACGGCGATGCTCTGCTTCCAGCGCGGCGGCGGCTGGATGCCCGCGCCGAACCAGTCGTCCATGCCCTGGGCACGCCGTGCCAGGGGTGCTTCGAACAGGCCCTGGCCACGTTCCAGCCAGAGGCGCCGCGTCTCCGAGTGTTCCCAGGTGTCGAGGGTCTGGGGACAGGCGAAGCGAAAGATGATCTGTACCAGATTGTCGCCTGGAGGCGGGGTCAGGACCCCCGAACCGAGATAGCCGGGATGCCCGGTGGCCAGGGCTTCGCCTTCGCGCAGCCAGATCAGAAAGGCATCGTATTGGCCGGCCGCGACGCGCCGCGCGACCATGAGGGTAACAGGCTGATTCATGCTCCAACTCCGGGCGATCGGGCCGGATCGGCCGGATGCCGTCATGCCGCCGGGTAGGCGGACAGGTGGCGAAAACGCCTGGGGTAGCAGGCGGCGCTAGCATAACAAGCCTTGAGACCCCTGGCTGCAGCCGGGGTTGCCAGCGGAGCCATCTTGCTGACGGAGCGCCAAGCCGGGCCGCGCCAGGCATACTGGACGGGATTCCACGCAAGAGGTCCGTATGAAAGTCGCACTGTTGAATGGCTCGGTCTATGGCACCGCGGAAGATATCGCCCGACAGGTGAAGGCGCGGTTGACCGCGGCTGGCCATGAGGTCTGGCACCAGCCCAACGCCGATCTCGGCAGCCTGGAGGCCTTCGCACCCGAAGCCTTGCTGGCCATTACCTCCACCACCGGCATGGGCGAATTGCCCGCCAACCTGGAATCCCTGTATTTCCAGCTGCGCGATCGGTTGCCGCCCTGGTCCGGACGGCCCGGCGCGGTGCTGGCCCTGGGTGATTCCAGCTATGGCGACACCTATTGCGGCGGCGGCGAGCTGATGCAGGAATTGTTCGCCGAGCAGGGGCTGCGCGAACTGCTGCCCATGCTGCGCATCGATGCCAGTGAAACGGTGACGCCGGACGAAGATGCCGAGCGCTGGGTCGCCGCGGTCATCGTCGCCCTGGGCTGATCTTGCCCAGGCCGCAAAGCTGCTTTACCCGTGCTGGTCCCGCCGCCTGGCCCGGTCTGCTGTCCTCGTCCCCTCAGCCTAGGTATCCTTGAGCGCCTGATGAAGATTTGAGATGGAGCCCTGGGTGAATAGATATCTGCGCCTGGCTCTGGAGCTGTGCGGATTGGGCGCGCTGTGGGCCGTGGGTACCTGGCTGGCCACCTCTTTCGCCTTGCCGGTCCCGGGCGGCGTGGTGGGCCTGGTCATGCTGCTGGTGCTGCTGGCCGCGCGCATCGTCGAGCCCGAGTGGCTGCAGGGCGGCGTGCGCCTGCTGCTGGGTGAGATGCTGCTTTTCTTCATTCCCGCCCTGCTGAGTCTGCTCGACTACGGTCCGCTGCTGCGGCAGGAAGGCGTGCGCATCCTGCTGGCCATCCTGCTCAGTACGGTGCTGACCATGGTCGCGACCGCCTGTACCGTGGACTGGATGTTCCGCCGCCGGGGGCGTCGCGATGCTTGATCTGCCGGGACTGTTCTGGCTCCTGCTGACGGTGGCCGGGTACGTGGTGAGCCGCGTGCTCTATGCGCGCCTGCGCTGGTATGTGGTCAGTCCGATCATCTTCGTCACGGTGCTGCTCTATGCCGCCACGCTCTGGCAGCAGGTGAGCTATGCCGAATACGCCCACTACAGCCACTGGCTGATCACCCTGCTGGGACCGGCGACGGTGGCCTTTGCCGTGCCGATCTGGCAGCAACGCCGCTTGCTGGCGCGCTACTGGCAGGCGTTGCTGGCCGGCCTCTGCGTGGGCAGTGGCGTGGCCATTGGCAGTTCCTGGCTGCTGGCCCGGCTGCTGCTGCTCGATGACCGGGTGCTGCTGTCCATGCTGCCGCGCTCCATCAGCACCCCCTTCGCCATGCCGATGTCCGCCACCGTGGGGGGTGTCCCCGAGTTGACCGCGGCCTTCGTGATGATCACCGGCCTGGGTGGCGCCATCCTCGGCAGCCTGCTGATCAAGCTGCTGCCGCTCAAGTCGGCCCTGGCCCGCGGTGCCCTGTTCGGCATGGGCGCCCATGGGGTAGGGACCAGCAAGGCCTACGAGGTCGGTCTGGAGGAGGGCACCGTGGCCGGACTGGTCATGGTGCTGGCCGGGCTGAGCAATCTGCTCGGCGCCCAGCTGGTGCTCTGGTTGCTGCGCGGCTAGTGCAGGGTGGCGGAAGGCGCGCCCAATTGTTCCAGCCGCCGTCGCACCTGCTCGCGTTCGGCATCGTCTTCGCTGATCAGCAGGGCGTGCTGCAGGTCGTAGCGCTCGGCCTGGGGGCAGTCGAGTTGGCGGTAGAGGTCGGCGCGCGCCAGGTGATCGATGACGCCGACCGCGCCCAGCTCGATGACCCGCTGGGCATCCTTGAGCGCGGCCAGCGGCTGGTCGCCCTGGCGATGCAGTTCACGCAGGTTGCGCGAGAGGCGCTGCATCATCTGCCGCGGACCGAGGGGCGCCAGGTAGCTCGCCTGCAGTTGCGCGGTGGGACCGAACTGATCCACCAGCAACTGACGGCAGTCGTTCATGTACAGGCGGCGTCCGCCAAAGGGTTCGAGCAGGTGATCCGCGCCGGGGACGCGCAGCAGGAAATGCCCGGGAAAGCCGATGCCCTGCAGGTTGATCTCCAGGCGCCGGGCCAGTTCCAGGGCTACCAGCGCGATCGACAGGGGTTGGCCGCGCCGCCGCGCCAGGACCTCGTCGAGCAGGGCGGCGGTGGGATTCAGGGGCCACTCGGCGGCGCGAAAGCCGGCATCGCACAGCTGCCGCAACAAGGCCTGGGCTCGCTCGGAGTGACTGGCATCGCCATCCAGGGTGGCGACCAGGCGCAGCGCCAGATCGTCCAGCGAGTGCAGCAGGGCCGGCGGATCGATCTGGTCATGGTGTTCGGCCGCGATCCACAGGGCGGCTTCCAGCAGCCGGGGATCGGGCCGGTCCAGGCAGGCGAGGCAGGATAGACGCGCTTCCACAGTAGACTCCAGAGCCCTTGCGGGCTTTTCCTCAGGTTTTAGCCTGCCAGCGGCAGGCCGTCCAGTCTGCGACAGTTGCGCACTGGTCGGCGGTCCGGCTTCTCGCTATAAGAGCGGCTGGTGCCAGAGCAACCTTGAGAACGGGAATTTCAACATGGACGAGTCTGCAGGTGGGTGTATTGGTGCACGGCTGTGGGGTGGCAGGCCATGAAATGGGCAGACAGCGGTCGCAAGCGCATGCACGACGGGGCGAACTCCCTCGGCAACCTGATGGTGGAAGGCTTCCACTACTTCGGCCTGTTCGCCATTGGCGCGGCCACGGCCTGGGCCTCGGTGATGGCCTTCATGGAGATGTTCAACAAGGGCCAGGCGAGCATCGATGACATCCTGCTGCTCTTCATCTATCTGGAGCTGGGTGCCATGGTCGGCATCTACTTCAAGACCAACCACCTGCCCATCCGCTTTCTGCTCTATATCGCCATCACTGCCCTGACCCGCTACCTGATCGGTGATGTCTCTCATCATCGGCCGCCGGATGTCGGGCTGCTGTATCTCTGCGGCGGCATCTTTCTGTTGTCGCTGTCGGTGCTGGCGGTCCGCGTCGCCTCGAACAGATTCCCCTCCAGCAAGGTGCTGGATGCGACGGGGGATGTGGTGGGCGAGGGTGCGGGCGACAAGTAGCGCCGCGCGGGCTTTCCCGCTCTGCTCCTGACGCCGCCGGTTGCCTCGCGTCGTCAGGAGCGACAGTCGGCCTGGCTTGCTAGCGATCCATCGGTGCCAGCAGCTGGGCCAGGTCGCTTTCGGTCAGGCGCCAGTCGCCGCTGTTCTCGCTGAGGATACCGGCGCTGAGCCGGGCCTTTTCCTGCTGCAGCTGCTGGATGCGTTCTTCCAGCGTACCGCGGGCGATCAGCTTGTAGACGAACACCGGACGATCCTGGCCGATGCGGTAGGCGCGGTCGCTGGCCTGCTGCTCGGCGGCCGGATTCCACCAGGGATCGAAGTGGATCACCGTGTCCGCCGCCGTCAGGTTGAGACCGCTGCCGCCGGCCTTGAGACTGAGCAGGAACACCGGCACCTCGCCACTCTGGAAGCGCTGCACCGGGGTACGCCGATCCCGGGTTTCGCCGGTCAGGGTGACGTACTCGATGCCGCGCTGGTCGAGGTCGGCGGCGATGAGATCGAGCATGCTGGTGAACTGGGAGAACACCAGGACCCGACTGCCGCCGGGGAGCAGGGCGTCGAGGCGCTCGTTCAGCGCCGCCAGTTTCGCCGAGGGCTTGGCCACGCTGGCGTCTTCGTTGGGCACCAGGCGCAGATCGCAGCAGACCTGGCGCAGCCGCAGTAGGGCATCGAGGATCAGCAGCTGGCTGCGACCTATGCCCTGACGGGCGATCTCGGCGCGAACCCGTTCGTCGAGCAGCAGCCGCAGGTCTTCGTAGCGCTCGCGCTGCGCGGTGCTCAGCTCGACCAGCTGGACGATCTCGGTCTTGGGTGGCAACTCGCTGGCGACCCGCTGCTTGGTGCGGCGCAGCATGAAGGGCCGCACCCGTGCCTTGAGCGCCGCCAGGCGCTGCACATCGCCTTCGCGCTCCACCGGAATGCGATAGGCCTGCTTGAAGCCTTTCTCATCGCCCAGCCAGCCGGGCATCAGGAAGTGGAATTGCGACCAGAGTTCGCCCAGGTGGTTTTCCAGCGGCGTGCCGGTCAGGCAGAGACGATGGCGGGCACGCAGGTGGCGGGCGGCCTGGGCCGCCTTGGTGGCGGCATTCTTGATCGACTGGGCCTCGTCCAGCACCAGCAGGTGGAAATCGTAGTCGGCCAGCCGCTCGGCATCGCGGGGCAACAGGGCATAGGTGGTGAGCACCACATCGTGCTCCGGAATCCGCTCGAAGCGACTGCTGCGGGCGCTGCCCTGCAGCGTCAGCACGCGCAGGCCGGGGGCGAAGCGGGCGATCTCGTCCTGCCAGTTGGGGATCAGGCTGGTCGGCATGACGATCAATGCTGGTGCGGTCAGCCGCCCGGCGGCCTGTTCGACGAGGATGTGCGCCAGGGTCTGCAGCGTCTTGCCCAGGCCCATGTCGTCGGCGAGGATGCCGCCCACGTCCAGTTCGCGCAGCGCTTGCAGCCAGGCTACGCCGTCGCGCTGATAGGGGCGCAGTTCGGCGTGCAGGGTGTCCGGCAGGACGACGGGCTCGGCGGCATAGCTGCGCAGCCGCTCGGCGAAGCTGCGCAGGCGTTCACCGCCTTCCCATTCCAGCGGCAGGCGCTCGTCCAGCTCGGCCAGGCGCGCGGCGTCCAGGCGCGGCAGGCGCAGGGCACGGTCCTGGGGGAGGCGGTCGGTGGCATAGAGCTCGCCGAGGATCTGCAGGATCGGCTTGAGCCGACCCAGGGGCACGGCGACCCGTTGCACCCGGCCCTGCGGACCGGCGAGGCGCGGAGGATCGATGCGCAACAACACGGGTTCGTCGTCGGCGCGCTTGGCCAGCATCGCCGGCTCGTACTGGGAGGGTTCGCGGCGCAGGGCGTCGATCAGCAGCGGAATCAGGCTGACGCGGCGCTGGCCCAGGCGGATACCCAGCTCGACATCGAACTGGCCGTTCGCAGCGGTCGGATCCTGCACCTCTTCGAGGTGACCGTACCAGCCTTCCACCGGGGTCAGGTCGAAGGTGAATTCGGGATGGGCCTCGATCTGCCAGCCGGCTTCGCGCAGACCGGGGATGACCTGCTGCACGAATCTGAGCCAGGCGGGGTCGTCCGGCAATTCGAACATCTCGCCACTGTCGTCGGGCAGCGCGGCGCTGCGCCGGGTGGCCAGGCGCAGGCCGTGATCGAGCAGCATTTGCCGCCAGCGTTGTTCGGTCGGCAACTGCCGCACGGGATAGGCGGCGTCCGGGGTGCGCGGCGGGGCACCGAACAATCGCCGCGGGCCATAGGCGAAGGCCAGGGCGGCGCGATGGCGCACCGTGGGTCGCATCTTGCCGATGTGCCGGTCGTAATCGATCTGGGTATGGCTGCCGAGGATCAGGACCGGTTGCGGCAGCTCCGGATTGGCAACCGGCGTGACCGGCAGGTCGGTCTCGCTGCGTTGCAGCCGTTCGAGCTCGATGAGGGCGGCGGCGGCATGCTTGCAGTTGCGGCCGACCGGGCAGGTGCAGCGGGCGTCGACCCGCCAGGCGGTCTCGCCCGCACGCAGGCTGATCGCCTGTCGATAAGCCGGTCCGGCCGGGCTGCTGCACTCGGCATAGAGCTGGCCCCTGGCCGCCGAGCGCAGCTGCACCAGGCCGTCGAGTGCCAGGCGCCGGCCGCGCTCGTAGTTGCGCTCCGTAAAGGCGCCTTTCCAGTCCTGCCACTTGAGCCGTTCGAAACGTAACGCCATCGTTCACCCAGGCTGTTCGCACCAAACCGGCTATTCTGCCACAGTCCGGCAGTCGCTCGTCGGACTCCCTTGATCTATGTGAGAATGAGAATATAGTGCATTAAGATACCTGGGGAGCGAAACGATGCGTGAATCACCGTTGGCCAACGTTGTGCTGCTCAATGCCACGCGCCTGGCGGCCCGCCGTGAGGGGCGCTTGCGCTCGCTGCAGCGTGGCATCCTCATCGTCTGTAGCCTGGGCGTGCTGGGTGCGGCGGCCTTGCACCTGGCCTACCTCGCCTTCAAGGGTCTCTAGCGCTGCCCTTTAGGTGCCACCCGCACCCAAGAAAAAGCCCCGAGCAGTCGCCTGTTCGGGGCTTTTCGTCAGCACCGGTCAAGGACCGGCGGCAGGGATCAGACCAGCAGATCGCCCACGCGGTACATCTTCATGGTGTTGGTGCCGTCACGCTTGGTGTAGCTGTCGCCCTTGGTGAGGATCACCCAGTCGCCGTGCTCGACGATGCCACGCTTGAGCAACTCGTCCACCGCCGCCTGGCTCACCTTGTTCGCCGGCATGGTGGTCGGGTCGAAGGGGATGGTGTGCACGTTGCGGAACAGCGCGGTGCGGGCCTGGGTGGCGCGGCTGGAGGCGAAGGAGAAGATCGGCACCGAGGAGCGCAGGCGCGACATGATCAGCGGGGTGTAACCGGTGTCGGTCAGGCTGATGATCGCCTTCACGCCGGGGAAGTGGTTGGCCACGTAGATGGAGGCCAGGGCGATACTCTCGTCCCAACGGGTGAAGGTATGGCCCAGGCGGTGGCTGGACAGCTTGCTGGTGGGCTGCTTCTCGGCACCGACGCAGACGCGCGCCATGGCCTTGACCGCTTCCACCGGGTACTGGCCGGCGGCGCTTTCGGCGGAGAGCATCACCGCGTCGGTGTTGTCCAGCACGGCGTTGGCCACGTCGGAGACTTCCGCACGGGTCGGCATCGGGCTGCTGATCATCGACTCCATCATCTGGGTCGCGGTGATCACCGCCTTGTTGAGGCGCCGGGCGTGGGAAATGATGCGCTTCTGGATGCCCACCAGCTCGGCGTCGCCGATTTCCACGCCCAGGTCGCCCCGGGCCACCATCACGGCGTCACTGGCATGGATCAGCCCGTCCAGGGCTTCGTCGTCGGCCACGGCTTCGGCGCGTTCGATCTTGGCCACCAGCCAGGACTTGCCACCGGCGGCTTCCATCAGGCGCCGGGCTTCGTGCATGTCTTCGGCATCACGCGGGAAGGACACGGCCAGGTAGTCGACCTCCATGGAGGCGGCCAGCTTGATGTCGTCCCGGTCCTTGTCGGTCAGCGCGGGGGCGGTGAGACCGCCGCCACGGCGGTTGATACCCTTGTGATCGGACAGCGGGCCGCCGATCAGAGTGGTGCAATGCAGTTCGGTGGCGGTCATGCCTTCCACGCGCAGGACCACGCGGCCATCGTCCAGCAGCAGTTCGTCACCCACGCGGCAGTCGGTGACCAGGCCCGGGTAGTCGATGCCGACCACTTCTTCGGTGCCTTCGGTGCGGGGGTGGGCGATGGACAGGCGGAAGGGATCGCCGACCTTGAGTTCGATGCGCTTGTTGACGAACTTGGCGATGCGGATCTTCGGACCCTGGAGGTCGCCGAGCAGGGCGACATGGCGACCGTGCTTGGCGGCGAGATCCCGTACCAGCTGACCACGGGCCCGGTGCTCGTCGGGCGTTCCATGCGAGAAGTTCAGGCGGGCGACGTCGATGCCGGCGATGATGAGCTGCTCGAGGACTTCCGGAGAATTGCTGGCCGGGCCGAGGGTGGCGACGATCTTGGTACGGCGATAAATCATGCAGTCTTTCCTTTAGCGGATTGCAACCATGAGTCGGCGCCTCAGCGCCGAGTCGACGTAGAACACGAAGCGCACCTCATTGTAGCGCTGTCGCGTGGCCAGCACATGACGGCTTTTCGCAGCTCCGTCACACCAATGGTCGTTTGCCCTCAAGAAGCGCGCCCGGGCGCCGATCTAGCGAGCAGGAGGACTTTCCATGCGCCCTTATCTCTGCCTGTTCCTGCTGTTCGGCCTGACCGGCTGCACCAGCGTTTCGATGAATTCCTATCTCGACGCCGCCTACAAGTCCTATGCTGAAGGCGACTGCACCAATGCCCTGCTGCAGATCTCCCAGGCCGAGCGCAAGGGTCGCGCCCGCCCCTGGCTGCAGCCGGAATTCTCCATGCTGCGTGGCCAGTGTCTCGAGCAGCAGCAGCTGTACGCCGACGCCGCTCAGACCTATCGTTTCATCCAGGTCCGGTTTCCGGCCAGCGAATACGCCTTTCGGGCCCAGGCCCGACTGGACACCCTGCGCCAATTGGGGCTAGATGGCGGAACGGCCGTTGCGACGCCCCAACCGGTGCGAAAACTACCGCAGCGCTGAGCTTTCCAGGACGTTGTCGGTAAAGTGGCTTTACCGTGTGCAGGATGAATCGCACCATGACTCAGAATCGTCGTATCGAGCGCCATCAGCTGCCCTACTATCTGAAGGTGTTCAACCGCTTCACCGACAAGCCCATGGGCTACATCGGCAATATCTCCCGCGAGGGGTTGCTGATGATCAGCCAGCTGCCCATGCTGGTGAATGCGCGCTTCGAACTGCGGCTGAAGATCCCCGGACAGGACGGTCAGCTGCACTTCGTCGACTTCGATGCCCGTTGCCAGTGGAGCCACGAAGACGTGACCCCGGGCAATTACGATTCCGGCTTCAGCGTCGCCGAGCCACCGGCCGAATTCGCCGAGCTGATCGGGGTGCTGCAGCACTATTTCACCTTCGGCCGTCTTTCTCAGTCGGCGGTCTGATCCGGTTCACCGGCATTCCATAGCTGCAACAGGCGGGTCTGCAGATCCGCCGTCGCGCTGGCAGGCAGCCAGCGGATTCCCCTTCGCGCCAGGCGCGCGGCCAGACGCTCGCCCTGAGTCCTGGTCTGCCAGGCCTCGGCATAGCGGCAGGCGTCGCGCCAGGTACGGATGTCGTCGGGCTCTGACAGCTCCTCCAGCGCGGTGTCGACCAGCCAGAGCTGCAGGCCGCGTCGGCCCAGATCCAGGCGACCGAGCCAGGCCACCCTGGCTTCATCCAGTGGCGCCAGGACCACCAGGACACTGCCGGGTTGCGCCTGGCTGCAAAGCCGCGCCAGCGCCGCCCTGAGATCAGCCGTCGCGCCTGGGACCGACCGCGGAAGGACCGCAGGCTTCAGGGGCCGAGCGGGCGTGGTCGCTGCCAGCAGGCGCAGCTCGGGATCGAGGCCGTAGAGCCGCAGCTCATTGCCACTGACCGCCAGCGCCTGGCAGAAGCCCAGCGCCTGTTCGCGGCTTCCGTGCCCGTCGGTCTTTGCCAGTCCCGGACTGGCGATCAGCAGCTGCACCGGTGTGTTCGCCCGCAGGCGTGCCCTGGCTGGCTGCGCGGTGAGCGGATTCGCCCGGTTCTGCCGCCAGTGCCGGCGCTCCAGCAGGGCCAGCCCCAGGAGCAGCAGCGCCCCTGCGGCCGGCAGGGTCTGCCAGCGCGGCGGCGCCAGCCCGCCGAGGATCAGGCTGAGCAGGGCCAGGGCGCCCAGCGCCAGGGGCAGCCAGCGCTGGATCATGGGCGCGGTGCCGGACACTGCCCCAGCAGCTTGAGGATCTGGCCATCCAGGCTGTCGCCCTCGAATTCGCGCTCTGGCGTCAGCCGCAGGCGTGGACGCAGCACGGCGGGCAGCAGGGTGCGTACATCCTCGGGCGTCACGCTGTCGCCACCCCGCAGAAAAGCCTGTGCCTGAGCCAGACGCAGCAAGGCCTGGCCGGCGCGCGGCCCGGCGCCCTGCTCGAAGGCCGGCCACTCCCGGGTGAGACGGATCAGGCGCACGGCATGCTCAAGGACCGGCTCCGCGACCGGCAGACCGGCCACCAGGCGCTGCAGGGCTGGCAGATCCCGCGCCTGCAGCAGCGGGCGCAGGGTCGCGGCTTCCAGGGGATCGCCGTGACCCTGCTGGACAGCCTGGCGCAGGGCGGCGAGCTCCTGGCCCTCCGCCGGCCACTCCAGTCGCAGGTGCGCCAGGAAGCGATCCCGTAGCGCCAGCGGCAGGTCGCTGCCCGAGGAGCGGGTAGCGATCACCATGAAGGGCGCTGGCAAGGGCACCGGGCGGCCGCCCAGACTCAGCTGGCGCCCCTGCAGGGCGTCGTCCAGCAGATTGAGGATCACTGGCGGAGCCCGCTGCAGCTCTTCGAGCAGGACCAGGGAATTGAACAGCGGGCCCCGCCGCAGCCGGGCACTGTCGCTGCCGACGTCCGTGACGATTTCGCCGGCCACCTCGGCAGCGGTCAGGCCGGGATGGCACTGCAGCCGGGCGAAGC
>NZ_WHOV01000048.1:0-14580 GCF_009765395.1 Pseudomonas sp. BAV 4579
GATGGATTCGATCCGCTGCGGCAGGATCGCGATCCGGTTGGCCTGGACCTTCATCGCCGCTTGCTCGACGCCGTTGCCGTCCTTCCAGCTATCCAGGACCGCGCGGCCTTCGATCAACACGCGCATGCCTTTCTGGTACAGCCGGCTATAGCTCTCCGCGTCGCGGTGCCAGAGCTCGACGTTGGCCCAGAAACCGCCGCGATCCTCATAGGAGCCATCCTGCAGGCGGATGCTGTTATCGAAATAGACGTTCAACCGACTCATTCATGGCCGTGAAGCGATCAGCCCACTCAGGGAAGAGTTCGATGGCGAGGTCACGTATGACCTGTAGGGCCGCTGGGGCCTTGCGGTCAGAAGGCTGGCGGTATTCAAGGCGATGTGCCGGGATGCCACGAGTCGCGGACTCTCGGTAGACGACTGCCTTAGGAATGATGGTCCTAGTGACCTGGATGTCGGGGTGATCTCTGAAGGTCTGGCGGATCGTCGCATCCAGCTGACGAGCGTCAGAGGTGAGATCAAGGCCGTTCACTACGGCCTTGATAGGCGGTATCGGCAGTCCAAGGCGAGCGTAGGGCCGAAGCCCCTCCAGCATCTGGAGAGTGCCCCGATTGAATTCGCGGGCAGACAGCATTTCAGGGGGGAGGGGGGAGACGGCAAGGTCCGAAGCCAGCATCACCATCTCGAGGAGCACGGTACGGGCGCCCTGCGTATCGATCAGCACCAGGTCGAAGTCGTCCTGGAAGATGTCCTTGAGATGAGCCAGACGAAGCCGGCCATCCGGCGCCTGCAGGAGGAGGTTGATCAGGTGGTTGTGCGGATCGTTGGAATAGATCAGCGACAGGTTCTGGATATTCGTCTTGGAGACAATGCGGTCGAGGCAGGTCTCGTTGCTGGCGATCAGCTCGAAGACGCCGCAGGGGGCGGGCTCGACGAGGTCGTAGTAGGACGAGAGGGAAGGCTGGACGGGGTCCAGATCGATCAGTAGGGTACGGAGCCCGGCATCGGCGCAGAAGGCGCCTAGGTTGGCTACCGACGTGGTTTTTCCGGTACCGCCCTTGCCAGAAATCTTGGATGTAGTTTTCAAATTCGCAGCCTCTAATGGGTTCATTAGAGGCCACTGCTACGACTGTCTGTACCTTTCTACCGGGTCCGGACGCGAAGCGTTTGAGACCTTTCGACCAGTTATCTTTTAACCAATTGGTCGCAGGTTCGAATCCTGCACGACCCACCATTTTTACCAGAAACCCTCCGCAAGGAGGGTTTTTGCGTTTCCGGGACATTATTTTCTCAGCGCCAGGCTGAGCGTCATCCCGAAATCTTTCTGCTTCCGTATTCCGGCTGGCCATCTCGACTCACCTTGCCACGCTCTATTTCGCTCATCTCCGGCGAACGCCTTGATCCAGGTAACTTCCCTCGCAAATAGAAGCGATAGCCGGTCATAGCGGCTGCCTGAGCCCTTACTACTATCAGGTGAAGTAACGGGTTTTCAGGCGGTGGGAATGCAGTCGAAACGCCTCTCGGGTTTCACGCTCATCGAGGTCTTGGTCGTCATAGCGCTGCTGGGCATCGTCACGGCGCTGGCGGCGCCAGGGTTCGCGAGTCTGGTGCAAAGCAACCGCGTCCAGGCGGCAGCCGGGGAGTTGCAGCGTGCGCTCTATTACGCGCGCAGTGAAGCCATGAGTCGCGGCGTGAACGTGGTCGTCACTACTGATCCAGAGGATGCCAACGGCTGGATGGGCGCGCTGAGAATCACTACAGCCAAGACGGTGGTGCTGCCCAATGCCGAAGTCCTGCGCCAATACAGCGGCGGGCTGGGCAACGGCGTCAACGGAACCGGAGCCGTAGGAGGTACCCCTCTGACCAGTCTGACTTTCCAACCCAATGGCAGTCTGAAACTCAGCGGCGAAGCCACCATCCGCGTCTGCGCCACCAATGCGCTTACCCGGGGCAAGCAATTCACCCTAAACCAGGGTGGGGTGCTGAGCGTGGCCGACTATGTACCCAATCGTCCAAGTGCCGTGGGGTGCAGCTAGATGAAGCACCACAAAGGTGGGTTCAGCATGATCGAGGTGCTGGTCAGTCTGGTGATCATCTGCATCGGCGTGCTGGGCATGGTCGCCCTGCAGACCCGCAGCGTGGCGCTTTCCCAGGACTCCGTGCAGCGCAGCAACGCCATGGTGCTGGCCAACGAGCTGCTCGAACTGATGCGCAGCAATCGTGACCAGGTGGTGGCAAGTGACAAGGTCAAGATCGACGGCGCCTACATCAAGCAGCCCGGTACCAACTTTCGCACCAAGGCCCTCGATGCCGGCAAGACCTGCCTGACCCGGGATCGCTCTGCGGGTGGCGAAACGGTGGCGGGTCAGGATCTGGGTTGCTGGTTGAATCAGGTGAAAGCCTTGCTGCCGGTGACGGACGCCCTGATCGCCAGCAGTTTCGCGGTCTGTCCGGCGTCCGGCGTACCGCCATTGCCCTCCAGCGATACCTCTGGCAATACCACACCGCTCAAGGCCTGCGAGACCAATGCAGTGGCGCCGGTGATGGTGGTGGTGGCCTGGCAGGACGTCAGCAACGATTCGCTGAATTGCCCCAAGGGCGTCTGCTACTACGCCCTGCGCTCGGAGCTGTAGGCCATGGACCTCAAGCCACGCAGACAGAGGGGCTTTTCCCTCATCGAGATGATGATCGCCCTGACCGTGGGTACCTTCCTGGTGCTGGGCGTCTCGCAGATCTATATCAACAACAAGCGCAGCTTTCTCTTCCAGCAGGGCCAGACCGGCAATCGCAACAACGCCCAGCTGACCTTGCAGCTGCTCGACCGGCAATTGGCACGGACCGGCTTCCGCGCCGAGATCCGTTATCAGAGTAGCCTGCAGGCGGCTTTTCCGGCGCTCAGTGCCGTAGCGGATGCCGATGGCATCAGCTGTCCTGCCTTCGCTGCCGGCGCCACCTTCGCGGCGACCACGGACAGCGCCAACGCGCCCACCGGCGTCTGCATTCGCTATCAGGGCGCCCTGGACAGCAAGGATCAGGACTGCCTGGGCAACCCCATCCTGCGAGTGAATCTCAATGCGGGCGGCAACGTCCTGCTCAAGCTGCGCTATACGGCAGGAAATACCCCTGGCAGTGGCACCCTCAGCTGCACCGTCTGGAGCGAGCGCGGGGGCGCGCTGACGCGCAAGGGCAGTGCGGTGCTGGTGCAGGGGCTGCAGGACTTCCGCTGGTCCATTCCACCCAAGGCGGATGCTCCGGCCGTGCGCTACGCGGCGTTGCTCAGCACCACAGAGGCGCTGACCATTGATGTGGCCAGCAATACGGCTGCCAATTGGCAGACCCTGACCGGCTTGCAGATCGCGGACGCGAGTCGACCCATGCAGATCCTGCAGAGCACCATCACCCTCAGGAATCTTGCGCTATGACTTCCGTCAGTGTCAGTCAGCGCGGTGCGACCTTGCTGATCGCCCTGGTAATGTTATTGCTGCTATCGCTGCTGGCCGCCTCCAGCATGCGTCAGACCTTGCTGCAGGCCCGCAGTGGCGGTGCCGCCCTGGAAAACACCCAGGCCTTCAATGCCGCGGAGGCGGCGCTACGCGAAGGTGAGCGGCGATTGATGGCCCTCAGTCAGCAACCGTCCTTCACGGCCTTCAGTGCCGGCTTCGCCAGTTGTTCGGAAAGCGTGCCAGCGGTACGCAGTGCCTTCGCCAAGGCGCCAACCGGCGACCTGTGCATCCTGACCAAGGCGAGCGATCTCAATACCGGTGCCCTGACCCAGACCTGGGCAGCCGCGGCGCTTCAGGCGAGCGGGACCGACCCTACGGCGCGTACCGTTGCCTATCGCGGCTCCGATGGCAGCGCTTCCTTTGTCCAGACACCCCGTTGGGTGGTGACAGCTATCGGCAGCAGCTCGGTCGATGTCTCGGCGCCAGCCACCAACCTGTTTCGGATTACCGCCGTGGCCCAAGACCGGGGCCGGCGCTTTCCGGTGATTCTGCAGAGCGTCGTCGCCCTGGAGGTGCCATGAGTCGAGCTGCATCGGGCATCGGGTCTCTGATCCTGCTGCTGACCCTGGCCGCACCGACGGTGCAGGCTGCCGCCTTGAATCTCAGTCAGCAGCCGCTATTCCTGACCAACAGTGTCGGTCCCAATCTTTTCGTTACCCTAGATAACTCCACCAGCATGCAGATGGCGGTTGTGCCGGATGCGTCTATTAGCGAGGCCATCCGCCCAACCCGCAGGGCTAAGTCGGCGACCTTCAATAGTCTCTACTACAACCCATCGATCACCTATCCAGCGCCCTACGCCGTGAGCTACAGCAATACCGGTGGACTGACGCGCACCCGCTTGACCACCAGCTTCACCAGCGCCTATGTCAATGGCTTTCGACCTGGCCTGGGTAGCGTCAATCTGGCAACTGACTACCGGGTAAGCTGGGGCTACAACCCCAATCTAATCACGACGAATCCCGATGTGGCCCGCGGCACGACCTATGACACTCCAGGGCTACGCAATGACAGTCCCAGTGTATTGGCAGAAAATCCTTCACAGGACTTCACGGACAATAGCTATCGGGGAACTAGTTCGGTCAGTACCAGGCTTACAGCCATCGATCTACTGTTCACCAGACGTTTTACCGAGATTATCAATGGTGTTTCCGTCACCATCTCGGACCCGTCTCTGGTGCAGGATATTTTTACTCCCAGTTCGGGATGTACGGCAACCATAGCTGATACCCGCTACAGCGCTGTCACCTGTAGCCGCAATGTCGTCTACAGCGGATTTATCACGGGCATTGTTATTTCATCGCTGTCGTATACGGTTACGGCGTCTATCGGCAATAAAGTCAGTGGCGCCCCGGCCTATTACTATCTCTACGACACTACGCTCACAGGCTGTACACCGGCTTCCATTCAACTCGACGACTGCTACCGTCGCGTCTTCGTCAGCGCCACGTCTGGCCCCGGCGGCACGGATGAGCGGCAAAACTTCGCCAACTGGTATTCCTTCTATCGCAGTCGCGCCCTGGCGGCTCAAACTTCGACCAACCTCGCCCTGGCGGATGCGTCGGAAAATCTCCGGCTTGGCTGGCAGGCACTGGGAACCAGCGACAGCTGCATCCTGGTAACGGCCAATGCCAACTGTCGCGGCATCAGCAACTCCAGTTCCACGACCTATGACAATCGGCTGAGACCCTTTGCTGGTGCGCACCGGGCGGCTTTCTTCACCTGGCTCGGTGATGTCTATTACAACCAGAGCACGCCGCTGCTCCAGGCGGTTGCTCGTATTGGCGAGCTGCTCAAGACCAGTGGGAGCAATAGCCCATACGCCTACGATCCAGGTAACAGCGAGTCACCGGTCTATGGCTGTCGCGCTAGCTATAGTCTGGTGGTGACGGACGGGATCTGGAATTCGGCCTTTACCTCTGGCAACGCCGACGGCTCTGCCGCCACCCTCCCGGACGGACAGCAGTACTCACCACAGGCACCCTTCCAAGACGCCACCTCCAGCACTCTCGCAGATCTGGCCTTCCTCTACTGGAGCACCGATGCCCAACCCGGGCTCGACAACAAGGTACCGCCCTACAATACCGTGACCAGCAGCGAGGTTCGGGGCACCAATACGCTTTCGCCCTACTGGAATCCGCGTAACGATCCGGCCACCTGGCAGCACCTCACGGGGTTCTACGTGGGTATCGGCTTGAGCAGTGCGCTGATCAATCCGGATTGGGATGGCGATACCTTCGCCGGTGGCTACGCTGGCTTGGCCGCAGGCACTACGCCCTGGCCGGTGGCGGGTGCGGATAACTCGGTCAATCAGAACAACGTCTACGACCTCTGGCACGCGGCGATCAATTCGCGGGGCGAGTTTTTCAGTGCGGAAAACGCCAGCGATCTGATCACCTCCCTTGGCAAGGTCGTCACGAGGATCACTCAGTCCACCAGCGTCGGCGCCAGCCAGACCGTATCCCCCACCCGCGTAGGGGATACCACCGCGCTCTTCACCTATTCCCCGTCTTTCTCCAGCGCCGACTGGAGTGGGGATGTCATCAAGTACCAACGCACGGGTACTACCCAGACGCGGATCTGGAGCGCCGCTCAACAACTCGATGGCAAGTACGCTGCAGGTAATACCGGCTTCGGCACTCGCAAGATCTATATGGCCAAGGGCGGCGCCTTGACCGATTTCGCCTGGGTGAATCTGAATACCGATCAACGACTCAGTCTCAACAAGACCTCCGGAGGTACCACCGATACCTATGGCAGTCGCCGGGTGGATTATCTACGTGGCGATCGTGCCCAGGAGGCGCCCGGCGCTACGCCGGCGTTCCGCCCGCGCAGCCATATCCTCGGGGACATCGTGAATTCCTCACCGGTGGTCGTGGACGGCCCCAACAGTCCCATCGCCCTGATGAACGCGACCGTTGGCGACAATTCCTACGCGACGTTCCGCACCACCAATGCAGCCCGTGAGCGGCGTATCTATGTGGGTGCCAATGACGGCATGCTGCATGCCTTCAACGACCAGGGGCAGGAGGTCTATGCCTTCGTTCCCAGCGCCGTCATCGGCACTCTCAACCGGCTGACCGAGCGCAGCTACAACGGCGGCGGGCATCAGTCCTATGTCGATAACACCCCGGTGGTGGGCGACGTCTATTTCAACGGGGCCTGGCGCACGGTACTGATTGGCACGCTGCGCGGGGGAGGGCGGGGCATCTTTGCGCTGGACATCACCAATCCCAATGCCCCGGTGCTGCTCTGGGAAAAGTCTGACGCCGACGCCAGCTACAAGGACCTGGGCTTCACCTACGCCCAACCCGTCATTACCCGGTTGCATACCGGCGGCTGGGGCGTGGTGGTCAGCAATGGCTACAACAGTGCCCAGGACAACGCCGTGCTCTATGTAATGAACGTGGCCGATGGCAGCCTGATCAAGGCGCTGCCCGCCACCGATAACGTGGCGGCACCCAATGGGCTGAGTTCTCCCTTCGTGGCCGATGTCGACGGCGACCTGATCGCCGACTACGCCTATGCCGGTGACCTGCACGGCAATCTTTGGCGCTTCGATCTGATCGGTACCTCCCTGACCGCAACGGCCGCAGCGGACAACCTCCGTGTCGCCTTCGGGGGGCGGCCCCTCTATACCGCCCAGGCCAGTAGCCTGGCGCCCGGTACCAGCAATCTGGTCCAGCCGATCACCGCCAGTCCTGCGGTCGTGGCTCATCCGAGTGGAACGGGCCATCTGGTGCTCTTTGGTACCGGCAAGTATCTCGAGGCCAGTGACGCCCTGGCCAATACCAGCAAGGCCATGACCCTCTATGGCATCTGGGATCGCCAGACCGATGGGTCGGCGGCCAGCAGCACTCCAGTTCTGACGATCGCCAGTCTGCAGCAGCAGACCCTGGGCGCCGATCAGCGCATCAGCTATACCAGTTCTGCCGGTTCCAGCGTCAGCAGTACGGCGAACACCCTTTCCACGACGTCGGTCAGCTATGACGCCAATACGGCGACCAATGGCAAACAGGGCTGGTATCTGAATCTGCCCTTGAATGGCGAGCTGGTGATCAACAAACCCCAGCTGTTCAGCGGCACCCTGTTGATGAGCTCCCTGACACCCAGCACCGACGCCTGTACCGCCGGCGTCACCACCTACCTCTATGCCCTGGATCCCTACACCGGCGGCAACAACAGTGGCCTGTTCAATCTGGGGACGGATACGGTCTATGGGCGTATCCAGCTCGATGGTCTGCTCGGTGGGATCGTGCCCTTCGTCTATGGTGATGGCAGTTTCAGCATGGAAGGGACCCTGGCGGACACGGCGATCTATGGCAGTGACGGCAAGGCGGCGAATGGCTTGCCGGGTGACCTGCCCGTCAGCCGCCGTCAGACCTGGCGCGTCATCACCAACCAGGACTAGCGGCAGCAGCTTTCACGCAGGCATGAAAAAGCCCGGCACTAAGCCGGGCTTTTTCATGGAGCGGGACGTCTCAGCGCGCGTAGGTCAGCAGCACGTCGCCCGGGATCTGGAAGTCCACCGACATCATGACGCTCAGCGCGGTGATGGCGATAATGGAGAACCCGAACAGCTTGCGTGCCCATTGCACGTCGTTCTCGGCCTGATAGCCCATGAAGGCCAGGCGCAGCCACCAGCCACCGATCACGGCGGCCACTGCCAGATAGACGTAGCCGGCATAGCCGAGCACGGTCAGCAGCAGGGTGGCGGCCATGAAGGCCACGGTGTACCAGACGATGTGACGCTTGGTCACCGCGATACCCTTGGCCACCGGCAGTACCGGAATCGAGGCCGCGGTGTAGTCCTTGAGACGGAAGATGGCGATGGCGTAGGAGTGCGGCATCTGCCAGAGGCAGAAGATCAGCAGCAGTACCGCAGCGCCACTGTCGAACTGGCCGCTGGCGGCGCAGTAGCCGATCACCGGCGGTGCGGCGCCGGACAGGCTGCCGACCAGGGTGCCGTATACCGAGGTGCGCTTCAGCCAGAGGCTGTAGAGCCCTACATACACCACGAAGCCCATCACTGCGAAGGCGGTGGCGACCAGATTGGTCGCCCCGTACAGCAGCCCCACCCCGGCCAGGCCGAGGAGGGTGGCATAGGCCAGCGCCACCTTCGAGGAGATCGTGCCCTGGACCAGGGCGCGATTGCAGGTTCTTTCCATCTTCTGATCGATGTCCCTATCGATCACGTTGTTGAACACACAGCCGGAAGCAATGACCAACGACACCCCGATCGCCGTCGCCAGCAGCAACAGCGGGTCGATGCTCCCTTTGGACGCCAGGAAGAACCCGCCGGCAACCGAGATCAGGTTGCCGAAGATGATGCCCGGCTTCGTCACGAGAAGGTACTTCTTGATCATCACGTCGGCCCGGTTCAGTGGATCATCATGTTGTTGTGCATGTGGTACATGATCCACAGGGATCCCACGACTACGATACCGACGATGACCACGGTGAAACCAAAGGAGATCACGTTCCAACGCTGCTCTTCGGAGGTGTTCAGGTGCAGGAAGAAGTACAGGTGCACCAGCAGCTGTACCACCGCCATGATCACCACGATCGCCAGGGTCGCGCCCTTGGAGAAGGTGGGGAACATCACCAGGCCGAAGGGAATGACCGTCAGGATGACCGACAGGATGAAGCCGACCATGTAGCTCTTGAAAGTGCCATGGCTCTCGGCGGTGTGCCCGTGGGCGTTATGATCGTGCGCCATTACAGAACCCCCATCAGATAGACGATGGTGAAGACGAAGATCCAGATGATGTCCAGGAAGTGCCAGAACAGGCTCAGGCACGACAGGCGGGTCACGTTGGTGGTGGTCAGGCCCTTGGAAGCGACCTGCAGCATCAGCACGATCATCCAGATCAGACCCGAGCTCACGTGCAGACCGTGGGTACCGACCAGCGCGAAGAACGACGACAGGAAGGCACTGCGATCCGGACCGTAGCCCTCTTCGATCAGGTGATGGAACTCATAGACTTCCATGCCGATGAAGCCGGCACCGAACAGCCAGGTGACCGCCAGCCAGCCCAGAACGCCACCCTTGCTGCCATGGTGCTGAGCAATCATGGCGAAGCCGTAGGTGATACTGGAGAACAGCAGCAGGAAGGTTTCGACCAGGACGAACGGCAGTTCGAAGATGTCCTTCTGGGAGGGGCCATCGGCATGGGCCCCGCTCAGGACTGCATAGGTCGCAAACAGCGTCCCGAACAGAATGCAGTCGGTCATCAGGTAGGACCAGAAGCCGAATGTCTTCATCGATCCGGCGTCGTGGTGCCCATGCTCCTCGGCATGGGCGACTTCATTATGCATAACTTGATTCGCCATTGGATTAGGCCTGCTTGAATTTCGCCAGGGACTGAATGCGCGCGGTTTCGATTCGCGCCACTTCTTCCGCCGGTACGTAGTAGTCGACATCGTCGTCATAGCTGCGGACGACCGCACTGACGATGCAACCCACGAAGCTGGCGATGGCCAGCCACCAGATGTGCCAGATCAGGGCGAAGCCGAGGATCAGGGCGAAGAAGCTGATCACGATGCCGGCAGCGGTGTTGCGCGGCATGTGGATCTTCTTGTAGTCCGCATCCTTCTTCTCGGTGATGCCTTTTTCCTTCATGCCCCAGTAGGCGTCGATATCGTGCACTTCCGGCACTTCAGCGAAGTTGTAGAAGGGCGGCGGCGACGAGGTCGACCACTCCAGGGTACGGCCATCCCACGGATCGCCCGTCACGTCCACGTTTTCCGGCAGATTGCGGTCGCGGATACTGACGTAGAACATCCACAGCTGGCTGAGGATGCCGAGGGCGATGATGCCGGCGCCAATGGCGGCGGTCACCAGGAAGGGGTGCCAGTCAGGGTTGTCGTAGTGGTTCAGACGACGGGTCATGCCCATGAAGCCCAGCATGTACAGCGGCATGAAGGCGACATAGAAACCGATCAGCCAGCACCAGAAGGCCTGCTTGTTCAGCTTCTCGTTCAGCTTGAAGCCGAACACCTTCGGGAACCAGTAGATCATGCCGGCGAAGTAGCCGAAGACGGCGCCGCCGATGATGACGTTGTGGAAGTGGGCGATCAGGAACAGGCTGTTGTGCAGCACGAAGTCCGCACCCGGTACCGCCAGCAGTACGCCGGTCATGCCGCCGATGCTGAAGGTCACGATGAAGCCCAGGGTCCAGAGCATCGGCGAGGTGAACTGGATACGACCCTGGTACATGGTGAACAGCCAGGTAAAGATCTTCACCCCTGTCGGGATCGCAATGATCATGGTCGCGATGCCGAAGAAGGCGTTGACGTTACCGCCCGAACCCATGGTGAAGAAGTGGTGCAGCCAGACGATGAAGGACAGCACGGTAATGGCTACCGTCGCCCAGACCATCGATACATAGCCGAACAGACGCTTCTTGCTGAAGGTGGAGGTCACTTCCGAGAACACGCCGAAGGCCGGCAGGATCAGGATGTATACCTCGGGATGGCCCCAGGCCCAGATCAGGTTGGTGTACATCATCTGGTTGCCACCGGCTTCCGCGGTGAAGAAGTGGAAGCCCAGGTAACGGTCCAGGGTCAGCAGTGCCAGGGTCACGGTCAGGATCGGGAAGGCCGCCATGATCAGAATGGCAGTACACCACGAGGTCCAGGTGAAGATCGGCATGCGCATCAGGGTCATGCCCTTGGTACGCATCTTCAGCACGGTCACGAAGAAGTTGACGCCGGTCAGGGTCGTCCCGATACCGGAAAGCTGAAGGGCCCAGATGTAGTAGTCCATCCCTACGCCTGGACTGTACTTGATGCCTGACAGCGGCGGATAGGCCACCCAGCCGGTCGCGGCGAATTCGCCCACGAACAGCGACATCATGATCAGCACGGCGCCGGCCACGAACAGCCAGAAGCTCAGCGAGTTCAGGAAGGGGAAGGCCACGTCGCGGGCACCGATCTGCAGCGGTGTCACCACGTTCATCAGGCCGGCCACGAACGGCATCGCCACGAAGAAGATCATGATCACGCCGTGGGCGGTGAAGATCTGGTCGTAGTGGTGCGGTGGCAGGTAGCCCTCGGCGCCGCCAGAGGCGATAGCCTGCTGGCTACGCATCAGGATGGCGTCGGAGAAGCCACGGAGCAGCATGACCAGCGCGACGATGAAGTACATCACGCCGATCTTCTTGTGGTCGACGGTGGTCAGCCACTCTTTCCAGAGATAGCCCCACTTGCCGAAATAGCTGAGCGCCCCGATGAGTCCCAGGCCGCCCAGGGCGACCACAACGAACGTCACGAGAATGATCGGCTCGTGATACGGAATATCCGCCAGAGTTAATTTACCGAACATAACTTATTCCTCGGTACCGTGTTGACCACCGTGCTGGCTCATGTCCATCACGTGATCGGTCTGCTTGCTGAAGTCGGACTTCATGAACTTCTTGATGACCGTTCTGAACAGATCCGGCTCGACCGTCGAGTAGTAGGCGATCGGCTGCTTCTCGCTGGGCTTGGCCAGCTCGGTGTAGCTCGCCTGGTCCAGGGTCTTGCCACCCGACTGCTTGACCTTGTTCACCCAGGCGTCGAAATCGCCGGCGGTGGGTACCGCGAGCACGGTAAAGATCATGTCGGAGAAGCCGGCACCGCTGTAGTTGGCCGAGCGACCCTCGAACTCGCCGGGGTGATCGGCGATCAGGTGCAACTGGCTCTGCATGCCGGACATGGCATAGATCATGCCGCCCAGGGCCGGGATGGACAGGGTGTTCATGACCGACTCGGAGGTGATCTTGAACTGCACCGGACGATTGACCGGGATAGCGATCTCGTTCACCGAGGCGATGCCCTGCTCGGGATAGATGAACAGCCATTTCCAGTCCATCGAGACCGCTTCGATCACCAGCGGCTGCTCGGGATGATCGAGCGGCTTGAAGGGATCCAGTTCGTGGGAGGTCTTCCAGGACAGGATGCTCAGGAACACCACGATGGCCAGGGGGACCAGCCAGACCACGGCTTCGATCTTGTAGGAGTGAGCCCAGTTCGGGGTGTACTTGGCTTCCTTGTTGGTAGCGCGGTACTTCCAGGCGAACAGGAAGGTCATCACGATGACCGGGATCACCACGATCAGCATGAGGCCGAACGCTGTGTAGATGAGGTTGCGTTCTTGCACGCCGATGGAGCCTTTCGGATCCAGCAGCACGGCGTCGCACCCGCTGAGCAGCAGCGCGGCGGCACCGGCCAGAAGCCAACCGGTTGGTTTTAGATACTTCGTTAGTTTCATCTCACGACCTCAGTAGAGCGGCTCATCGTGGTTATTCTCTCAACGTGCCTGTCGCCAGCCTCATGCTCCGCAACGGACAGGCATCCGTGCGGCAGACTGATGGATTGCAGAAATTGCGGGATTTCGCAGCGCGGTATGGTGCCACAGAGGGGCTGGATATTCGACCCTTTGGTCAGCCACCGTTCAGGTCTTGCCGGCCGTCAAGAAAGCCGAAATCAGGCGGTGTAAGGCACTGTCATGCGCTGGGTAAGAGTAGCCGAGGGTTGGGGAGTCGCCAGTTTGATCGGGCTTCCACGGTTGTGCGGCTGGCAAGGTTCAGGTCGGAGAAGGGCGCAGAAAGGCACGGCCCAAGGCGGCTAAGGCCTTGAAGGCTTTGAAAAGACACGGAGGGGACGAAGCGGAAGGATGGTGCCGGAGATAGGAGTCGAACCTACGACCTTCGCATTACGAATGCGCCGCTCTACCAACTGAGCTACACCGGCACGAAGCTTTCAATGATAAGTCTTCGGTTATCTGCTGTGCAAGCCTGGTCGTTGAGCGCGTATGGCGGCCTGTGGCGATGTGTCGCACTGCTGTCTGCCTCGGATTTCACGATTCGCCAATGCTTCTCGGCGTGACGCGATTTTTGGGAGGAGAGGTCAGCGGTCAGGGCAGAGTCCATTCGGGAAACCTTTACCCGAGTCGTCATACCTAATCCTTCGCGGATCCAGCCTTGCCGCAGCTTCGACCCCTTGATCCTGCCAATAGATAGCTGCCCATGCGGAGAGCCCCGATGACCGATTATTCCCTTACCCGTCGTACCGTACTCGTCGGCTCCGCCGTCGGGCTCGCCGCCGCTGCTTCAGGCGCTGCCGTCGCTCAGGAAGGCACCAGCGCGACGCGTCCCGCCAGGCCGCTGCAGGACCCGCGCACCAAGTACAGTCGCGAACCCTTCAAGGAGCAGCGCCAGGAATGGCCGGCGCTGACCAGCAAGATGGAGCCGCGTCCGGACCATGGCGAGACCAGCTATCACGGCTCGGGCCGTCTGGCCGGACGCAAAGCCCTCATCACGGGTGGCGACAGCGGCATCGGTCGCGCCGTGGCCATTGCCTTTGCACGGGAAGGAGCGGATGTGGCCATCAACTATCACCCCTCCGAAGAATCCGATGCCCAGGATGTAGTCAAGCTGATCACCGAAGCCGGTCGCACGGCCATCACCCTGCCGGCCGACATCCGTACCCAGGAGGCCTGCGAAGACGTTGTGAACAAGGCCATCCAGCAACTTGGCGGTCTGGACCTGCTGGTGAACAACGCGGCCTATCAGCAGAGCAAGGCGGACATCCTCGAGATCACCGACGAGCAATTCGACCGCACCTTCAAGACCAACGTCTATCACGTCTTCCGCTTCAGCAAGGCCGCCATCCCGCACCTGCCGCCAGGCGCCAGCATCATCAATACCGTCTCGGTGAATTCCTATGATCCCGGCGAAGAGCTGATCGACTACGCCTCGACCAAGGCCGCCATCCTCAATCTCACCAAGGGCATGGCCAAGCAACTGGCCAAGAAGGGCATTCGCGTCAACGCCGTGGCGCCGGGTCCGGTGTGGACACCGCTGCAGGTGGCGGGTGGCCAGTTGGAAGGGCAGATGAAGGAGTTTGGCCAGGACACGCCGCTAGGAAGGGCAGGGCAGCCGGCGGAGTTGGCGGGGCTCTATGTGGCGCTGGCGGAGGAAGATGCGAGTTTTAGTACGGGGACTGTGGTAGGGGCGTTTGGGGGGAAGGGGATGCCATAATTACTAGGGTTTGTCTGAAAAGTCGACGCGCCAACAGCGATCAATGCAGGCCAGAG
>NZ_WHOV01000049.1:0-21705 GCF_009765395.1 Pseudomonas sp. BAV 4579
GGGAGAGGGCCGGGGTGAGGGCAAACCCGGACGCCAAACCCCAAGCCCCTCCACCCATCACCCCACCCGCACCCAGGCGGCGCCGCGCGGACTAAAGCCCATAGTCCCTGTCCCGAGCGTCCCATGTATCGAATCGGCTTTGCCTGCATGTACCGTCATCCCGAGCGCAGTCTGTCGCTCAAGGCACTGGAGCAGGTCGAGCGGGCCTTCAATACCCGCACCACCACCCTGCGCTGGCTCGGCAGCGTCGAACGCGCCGCCGCCGAGGCCAAGTTGCTGGACGTGGTCACCCACAATCTCGATGCCCAGCTGAGATTCGTCGAGCATGTCGCCGACCTGCCGGACAATCTGCGGATGCTACGCCTGAGCAGCGATCTGCTGCCCTTCTACAGCCATGCCGAATTCGCCTATTTCTATCGTTCCCAGGAGCTCCAGGCGCTGCTGGAGGATCGCTTCGGCCGGCTGGGCGAACTGGCGCGCCGCCGCGATGTGCGGCTGTCGCTGCACCCCGGGCAATTCTGCGTGCTGGGCTCGGATCGCCCCGAGGTGGTGGAGAACAGCCTAAAGGAATTCGAATACCACGCCGACATGATCCGCCTGATGGGCTACGGCCAGAAATTCCAGGACTTCAAGTGCAATGTGCACATCGCCGGCCGCCTGGGCGTGCCCGGCATTCGCGCGATCTGGCCGCGTCTGTCGAGCGAGGCGCGCAACTGCATCACCTTCGAGAACGATGAAAAGACCTACGGCGTCGACGACTGCCTGCAACTGGCCGATCTCGCCCCGGTGGTGCTGGACATCCACCACTGCTGGATCCATGAAGAGGCCTACATCGATCCCTGGGAGCCACGGGTGGCGAGGATCATCGACAGCTGGCGCGGGGTGCGTCCGGCCATGCACTACTCCCAGCCGCCGGAAGCCCTGATCGAAATGGGCGTCTCGCCCAGCGAGCGGATCGACATCAAGTTCCTGCTGCAGCAGATCAGCAAGCGGCTGCTCTATGCCCACAGCGACATGATGTGGAACGACTGGTGCAACCGCTACGCCTGCCAGTTTCTCGACCGCTTCGACATCATGTTCGAGGCCAAGCACAAGAACGTCACGGTGCGGGATTTCTACGACCGCTACCTGGGTGGCGACGGCACGCTGCCGCCGGCAGATCACGGGATTCTTGCGGGCCAGGATGCCGCCAACCCGTAGCGTGGAAAACCGCGCAGCGTTTTCCACTGGGCAGTCAGAGCTAACCGGTGGACAAGGCTGCGCCGTTGTCTACGCTACGGGAGCTAGCCACGTAGGTTGGGTTGAGACGGCTTCATCGTCGAAGCCCAACGGGGGATGTCCCACTGTCGGGCTTCGCTGCGCTCAGCCCACCTACAAAGGCCTCCCCCCGCAACATGCGGCAATGAGCCCGGTGGGCGGTCGGCTGGAAGAACCGCTTAACTCAAGGGTCATCCTTCCGAATCCTGATCGTCGCGAGGCCCGCCATGCCGACCCGTCGCCATTTCCTGCAGACCACCACCGCCCTGGCCGCCGCGGTCACCGCCGCGCCCTGGCTGTGGCAGAGCGCCCAGGCCGCCGAGCCGTTGCTGACCCGCAAGATCCCGCGTAGCGGCGAAGCCCTGCCCGTCATCGGCCTGGGCACCTCGGGCAATCTCGATGTCGAGCTGAACGACGCCGCCCTGGCGCCGCTGCAAGAGGTGCTCAAGGCGTTGCTCGACGGCGGCGGCACCCTCATCGACACCGCGCCCAGCTATGGCAATTCCGAGCGGGTGGCCGGCGAGCTGGTCAGGCGGGCCAAGGCCCGAGACAAGGTCTTTCTCGCCACCAAGATTTCCTCCACCGGGCGCGAGCGCGGCGCGGCGCAACTGGCCGCCAGCTTCAAGGCCCTGCAGAGCGAGCGCCTGGACCTGGCCCAGGTGCACAACCTGCAGGACACCGCCAACCAACTGGCCCTGCTGCGCGAACAGCAGCAGGCCGGCAAGGTGCGCTATGTCGGCGTCACCCACTACCGCGAAGCGGCGCTGGACGATCTGCTGGCCACGCTGCAAAAGGAGAAGGTCGACTTCGTGCAGTTCAACTATTCGGTGGGCGAGCGCGAAGCCGAAAAGCGCCTGCTGCCCTATTGCCGTGACCAGGGCATCGCCGTGCTGATCAACCGGCCGTTCCAGCGCGGCAATCTGCTCTCCGGCACCCGTGGCAAGCCGTTGCCGCCCCTGGCCGCCGAACTGGGCGCGACCAGTTGGGCGCAACTGCTGCTCAAGTTCATCCTCGCCGACCCGGCGGTGACGGCTGTGATCCCGGCCACCAGCAATCCGCGCTATATGATCGACAACCTCCAGGCCGGGCGCGGACGGCTGCCCGATGCGCGCCAGCGCGAGGCCATCGCCGGGCTGTTCGCCTAGATGAAGGACTGGCTCGGTCGCGTCCTCGACGCCCGCGCCGGCGAGTCGTCCGCGGCCCTGGCCGGCTTTGCGCTGTTTCTCTGCCTGTTCGCCGGCTACTTCATGCTGCGCCCGATCCGCGAGGCCATGGGCATCGCCGGTGGCGTGGAGAATCTGCAGTGGCTGTTCACCGCCACCTTTCTGGTGATGCTGCTCGCCGTGCCGCTGTTCGCCTGGCTCAACTCGCGGGTGGCGCGGATTCGCTTCGTCGACTGGGTCTACGGCTTCTTCGCCTTCAACCTGCTGGCCTTCGCCGCCTGCTTCGCCAGCCTGGGCGATAGCGTCTGGCTGGCGCGCACCTTCTATGTCTGGATCTCGGTCTACAACCTCTTCGTGGTCTCGGTGGCCTGGAGTCTGATGGCTGATGTCTTCGACGGTGCCCAGGCGCGGCGGCTGTTCGCCTTCATCGCCGCCGGGGCCAGCGTCGGCGGGCTGCTCGGGCCGGTACTGGCCGCCGCCCTGGCGCCTCTGGTCGGCGAGGCGGGCCTGGCGCTGCTGGCCGCCGCGCTGCTGCTTCTGGCGCTGACGCTCAAGGCCTACCTGATGGGCTGGCGCGAGACCCGGGGCGCCGGGCGGCCAGGGGCGCCACCGACCGAAAGCCCGCGGCGCCCGGTCGCCGGCAATCCCTTCAGCGGCCTGACCCGGGTGCTGGCCTCCCCCTATCTGCTGGCGGTGAGCGCCTTCGTCATCCTGCTGGCCACGGTCAGCACCTTTCTCTACTTCGAACAGGCGCGCCTGGTAGCCGAGCTGTTTCCCGATCGCGCCCGCCAGGTGCAGGTGTTCGGCCTGCTGGACTTCGTGGTCCAGGCCGGCGCCTTGGCCAGCCAGGTGCTGATCACCGGCCGCCTGGCCCAGCGCCTCGGCGTGCGGGTGCTGCTGGCCGGGGTGCCGCTGCTGATGTGCATCGGCTTCCTGGGGCTGGCGCTGCTGCCCACCTTCGCCATGCTGGCGGGGCTGATGATCGTCAGGCGGATCGGCGAATACGCCTTCATCCGCCCGGGCCGCGAGATGCTCTTCGCGCCGCTGGACGCCGAGACCCAGTACAAGGCCAAGAACTTCATCGACACCGTGGTCTATCGCGCCGGTGACGCCGCCAGTGGCTGGGCCAAGAGTCTGCTGGACCTGCTTGGCCATGGCGCCTGGCTGCCGGCGCTGGTGGGCGCCGGTTGCGCGGCGCTCTGGGCCTGGCTCGGCTTCTACCTGGGCCGGCGAGCGGACCAGGCGGCCCAGGCCGACGAGGCGGAGCGGCGCTGAATACCGGCTGAATCGTTGTAGCCGGAAACAACCCGGGGCTCCGAGAGGCGCCCTGCAGGGTGCTAAGGTAAGGCCTTCTTCCTGCCTCAAGGCCCTCCATGTTCCGCTCCCGCGCCATGATGTACCTGGTCCTGTTCGCCCTGCACCTGTTCATCGGCCTCAGCGTCATCGGTGACCTCGGGCTGTCGCCTGTCGCCCAGTTGCCGTTCTGGGCCCTGCTGATCCTGTCCTTCGTGCTGGTGCCCCTAGGCTTTCGCTCGCGGGACATGAACTCGCGCCTGCTGGCCTGGGCGGCGCTGATCGCCATGGGCGTGTTTTCCAGCCTGGCGGTGTTCAGTCTGCTGCGCGGGCTGGTGGTGGCGCTCGCCAGCCTGGTCGGCCACCCGCTGGACGCCGTCTGGCGCGCCGGCAGCGCCTGGGTGGTGCTGGGGCTGGTGCTGCTGGTGGCGCTGCGCAGCGTCTACAACGCCCGCCGTACCGCCAAGGTCAAGGAAGTGGAGCTAGCCTTGCCGACGCTCCCCGCTGGCCTGGAAGGACTGCGCATCGTCCAGCTCAGCGACCTGCACATCGGCCCGACCATCAAGGCCGGCTATCTGCAGCGTATCGTCGAGCGAGTCAACGGCCTGGACGCCGACCTGGTGGCCATCACCGGTGACCTGGTGGACGGCAAGGTGGCCGAACTGCACCAGGAATTCCTGCCGCTGCAACAACTCAAGGCGCGCCTGGGCACCTACGCCATCACCGGCAATCACGAATACTATTCCGGCGCCGAAGCCTGGGTACGCACCTGGCGCGAGCAGGGCCTGACCGTGCTGCTCGACGAACATCGGGTGCTACAGCATCAGGGCACGCCCTTCGTGCTCGGCGGCATCACCGACTACTCGGCGCCGCTCTATGTGCCCAGCCACCGCAGCGACGCCGCGGCCGCCTTCGCCAACGCCCCGCAAGGGCTGTTCCGCCTGCTGCTGGCCCACCAGCCGCGCTCGGCGCCCAAGGCCGCCGCCGCCGGCGCCGACCTGCAACTCTCCGGCCACACCCACGGCGGCCAGTTCTGGCCCTGGATGCACTTCGTGCGCCTGCAGCAACCCTGGGTCGCCGGCATCCACCGCCTGGATCGGTTGACCGTCTACATCAGCCGCGGCACCGGCTACTGGGGCCCGCCGCTGCGATTCGGCGCGCCGAGCGAGATCACCCTGATCAGGTTGCGGCGGGGGTAGCGGCAGGCGAAGCGGCGGTATCCGCATCCGGCACGCCAGGAATCCCGACCCAGAGCCCCTGGGCGCTTCGAGCCCTGATCGCTCAAGGCAAAAGGCAGGTGGATGGCCCTTTGCCACTGCTTGTCCTCAGGGGACAGATCCTTATCCTCATCCCTGCATTCACCCGGACGCCCCAGCGTTCAAGGACCAACTGCTACACGGATAAGGATGTATCGCCATGACGAGGACAGTGGCTTTCCTGCTGGTCCCCGAGGTGCTGATGCTGGATTTCGCCGGGCCGGTGGAGGTGTTTTCCATTGCCAGTCGCTATCTGCCCGCGGCTGAGCACTATCGCATCGTGACCATCGCCGCCGGGCGGCGGCGGACCCTGCGTTGTTCCAATGGCATGACGATACGCACGGAGCTCACCATCCAGCAGCCGCCCGGGGCCTATGACCTGCTGCTGGTGCCCGGTGGGCCGGGGGCCTATCTGGAGCCCCATCCGGACGTCGCGGCCTGGCTGCGCCAGGTGCCTGCGCAGTGCGCGCGCTACGGGGCGGTCTGCACCGGAACCTTCCTGCTCGGCAGTGCCGGCCTGCTCGATGGCCGGCGGGTGACCACCCACTGGAATTATCGCGAGCGCCTGGCGCGGCGCTTTCCCCGTGCCCAGGTGACCGCCGACGACATCTACCTGAGCGATGGTCCGCTGCTGAGCTCGGCCGGGGTCACCGCCGGCATCGACCTGGCGCTGGCGCTGGTGGCCGAGGATCATGGCAAGGCCATTGCCCGGGAGGTGGCCAAGGTGCTGGTGGTGGTGACCCAGCGGCAGGGCAAGCAGGCCCAGTTCAGTCCGCTGTTCGACGAGCCCGAGGCGACCACCGCCATCACCCGGGTGCAGCAGCATGTCGTGGCGAACATCGACCAGGCCTATTCGATCAGCCGGCTCGCCGAGCTGGCGACCATGGGCACCCGCAACTTCGCCCGGGTGTTCAAGCGCGACACCGGCATGACGCCCCTGGAGTTCGTCCTGCGGGCGCGCATCGATCACGCCCGTGGATTGCTGGAGACCTCCGAGCTGCCGCTGAAGACGGTGGCCTTTCGCAGCGGCTTCGCCAGCGACCGCTGCATGCGAGCCGCCTTCCAAGGTCATCTGGGCCTGACCCCGGCGCAGTACCGCTATCAATTCAGCTGAAATCGGCGGCTGATGGCGGTATCACGTCCATCGATGGCAGCTTCTGGCCGTAGATCGTCATACAACTGGCCTGGGTAGCGGCCAGAATGGTCCTACCTATCGGCTAAGGAGAGGCGCCGACGCCCGTGGGCGCCGGGACGGAGTACCCCCGGCGACCCATGGCGGCGTGGCGCGGCATGGTCATGCAAGAGCTCAAGTCCCTGGAAGACGCCAGTGCCTTCCGCTTCTGCGGCCTGGTCCTGGATGCGCGACGGCGCCTGTTGCTAGATGGCGAGCGCGCGCTGCCCCTGGGCGGGCGGGCGCTGGACCTCCTGCGGGTGCTGCTGGAACACCCTGGCGAGCTGGTCGCCAAGCAGACCCTGATGGCCCGGGTCTGGCCCGGGAGCGTCGTCGAGGACATCAATCTGCGGGTGCATATCTCGGCCCTGCGCCGGGTGCTGCGGCCCTACAGCGCCGACGATCCCATTCTCAGCGTTCACCAGCGCGGCTACGGCTTCGCGCCGCCGGTGGAGCGCCTGGGCGAAGGCGACCTGATACCCCTGGTCGAGACGTCACCGCCGCTGACGCCCCTGGAAGGTCGCGACACCAGCCTGGTCGAACTGCGCCGGTTGCTAGCCCAGCGCCGCCTGGTGTCGGTGGTGGGCACCGGCGGTGTCGGCAAGTCGCTGCTGGTCCAGCATCTGCTGCCCGTGCTGGCGGAAGACTTTGCCGACGGGATGCAGAGTCTCGATCTCGCCGCACTGGGCCACATGATGGCGCTGGTGGAGCGCCTCGCCAGCGACCTGGGCCTCGCCAGCGGCAGCGGTCTGCCGGCGCTGCAGGAAGCCCTGGCCACGCGCCGCCTGCTGCTGGTGCTGGACAATGCCGAGCGGCTGGTCGAACCGGCGGCCTGGCTGGTGGAAAATCTGCTGCAAGGCTGTCCGCAGCTCAGGGTGCTGGTCACCAGTCGCGAGGCCCTGCGGGTGGGGGGAGAGGCCGTGTTGCGCCTGGCACCGTTGCCGATCGCGAATCCATCCTCGCGCCACCTGCGCGAGGCCATGCGCGAACCGGCCTTCCGGTTGTTCGTCCGGCGCGCCCGGGCGCGGCTGCCGGGGCTGCGACTGCAGCCGGCCGACGTGCAACTGGTCGGCGAGATCTGTCGGCGCAGCGAGGGCGTGCCCCTGGCGCTGGAAATCCTCGCCGAGCAGGTGGCGGCCCAGGGCCTGAACGGAGTGCTGGCGCAACTCGAAGGCGGTTACTACCTCAGTGTCCAGGGGCGGCGGACCGCCGCGCAGCGGCAACGCAGTCTCGGCGCCATGCTGGACTGGAGTCTGCACAGCCTGGGCGAGTCGGAATTCGCGGTGCTGGCGACCCTGGCCGAGGCCGGCGAGCGCTTCAGTCGCAGCGAGGCCCTGGCGCTGGCGGCGCAGCGCGGGCTGGAGGAGGCGCACTTCATCCCCCTGCTGGGGCAACTGGTGGACAAGTCGCTGATCCTGGTGGAAGGCAGCGGGGCGACGCTAGGCTACCGCCTGCTCGCCATGTTGCGGCTGCATCTGCGGCAGTTCCGCCAGCAATCGCCGCTCCAGGGCCTGCTGCTGCCAGGCCAGCGGCGGGATCCCGATGGCGCGGGTGAGTACCCGGCTCAGATGCGCCTGATCGAAGAAGCCGCATTCCAGGGCGATCGCCGCCAGGGGCAATTCGCGCTCGGCGAGTAATTGCCGGGCGCGGTGGATGCGCTGCTGCCGCAACCATTCCAGTGGAGCGAGTCCGGCACTGAGCTTGAACTGGCGGGTGAAGTGACTGCGCGACAGGCCGCAGACGGAGGCGACCTGGCTGACGCTGATACCGCGCTCCAGATGCTGCAACAGGACCTCCTTGGCCAGCCGTTCCTGCCAGGCGGCCAAACCGATCAGTCGGGTACTGGATAGAGCCAGGGTGCTATCGACGGTCATGGACATGGCGCTCTCCCTATCAAACCAGCCGCGTGGCGCGACCGCCTGGATGAGAATGATTCCCTCTAGTTGTCTGACGTGCGAGTTGCCTATCGTTAATTAGCGTTAAGGCGGCAACGCGCTAGGCGCAATACTGTCGCGCCGGCGCTGGCCGAGGGTGTCGCCGGGCCAGCAGGTGCCACCCCACCAGGGCGAGGCCGAGCAGTCCGGCGAGCAGCAGGGGCGCCGGGCCATAGGCCTGGAGTCTGTCGAGCAGGGTCAGGATGTGTTCTTCGAACAGCTTTCCCAGGGCCAGGCCGGAGCCGATCCACAGGGTGGCACCGCTTAGGTCGTAGGCCAGGAAGCGCCGCAGGGGCATGGCACTGGCACCGGCGCTGAGGGTGGCGAGGGCTGCGGCGCCGGGGACGAACTTGGCCACCAGCAGCAGACCGGGCAGGCGGGTGGCGGCCGGGACGTGGCCCGGCAGATGGCGCAGCAGCCAGGCACCATGTCGCCGGCCGGCCCAGTACCAGAGCAGATCGGCCAGGCCGGTGACCGCCACGGTAGCCAGCAGCGCCAGGAGCAATTCGGCTTCATCGGCCGCGGCGCCCATCACCACCAGCGACGGATAGGCCGGTACCGGCAGGCCCAGCTGTTCGCCGAAGACGTTCAGCGTCAGCCAGAGGGTGGCGTTACCGGCCACCAGGGAGGTCAGGGCTTGGGTGCTCATGGCGCGTTCTCGGCAAGGGGAGGCCGATTGAGCGGCCTCCTAGCGCAAACGGGGCCTACGATTTCGCGAGCAAATCGTAGTCAGGGCATTTGCGGCAGTTCATTGGGCCGCAGATCAAACACCAGCACCTCGGCGTCGGTGCCGTGGGCCAGCTGCAGCTCACGCTCGCCGCGCAGCCTGGCGCCGTCACCGGCCTGCAGCAGGACGCCGTTCAGCTCCAGGCTGCCGCGGGCGACGTGCACATAGGCATGGCGCTCGGGGGCCAGTTGCAGGCTGGCACCTTCGCTGCCGTCGAACAGACCGGCGTAGACCCGGGCGTCCTGGCGCACTTCCAGCGAACCTGCGGCGCCGTCCGGCGAGATGATCAGGGCCAGGCGGCCACGCTTGGCCGCGGCGCTGAAGTGCTGCTGCTGGTAGCGCGGTTCGGCGCGGCGCACGTTGGGCACGATCCAGATCTGCAGGAAGTGCACGCTCTCGTGCTTCGAGTGGTTGTACTCGCTGTGGCTGACGCCGCTGCCGGCGCTCATCAGCTGGACGTCACCGGGGCGGATCACCGAGCCGGTGCCCAGGCTGTCCTGGTGCTCCAGGGCGCCTTCGAGCACATAGGAGAAGATCTCCATGTCGCGGTGCGGATGCTCGCCGAAGCCCTGGCCTCCGATCACGGTGTCGTCGTTGATCACCAGCAGGTCGGAGAAGCCCTGCTCCGCCGGATTGCGATAGCTGGCGAAGGAAAAGGTGTGAAAGGACTTGAGCCAGCCGTGGTTGGCGGCGCCGCGATCGGAAGCTTTACGAATGGCCAGCATGATGAGGCTCCTTGTCTGAGTGGGGCGCGGTCTGTTCCGACGCCATGGAAGTCATCCTACTGTGGCGTCCGGGTTTGATTAACGAGCTGGAAGGAGAATGGTCGTCCTGTTCTGGTTGACGATGGCCTTGGCTGGCCGGCGTCACCTGCGGCGCCGCGCTCATCGAACCCGGCGCTGACCGGCTGGCCAGAGCCTGACGGTCAGCGCCAGCAAAGCGGTCGCCAGCGCCAGGCCGGCGACGCCGCTCCAGCCCAGCCGGGCCAGCAGCAGACTGCCCAGGGCCGCGCCGCTGGCCATGCCGATGAACATGCCGGTGAAGAGCACCGCGTTGAGCCGGCTGCGCGCCTCGGGTTCCAGGCCGTAGACCTGGGCCTGGTGGGCGATCAGGGTGGCCTGGACGCCCAGGTCGAAGATCACCGTCGCCAGCGCCAGCAGGACCAGACCGGCCACGCCCGGCAGCCAGGGCAGCAGGAGCAGGCTGGCGAAGGCCAGGGCCGCCAGGCCGATGCCCAGGCGCGTCACCCACTCTGAGCCATGGCGATCCGCCAGGCGGCCGGCCCAGGGCGCGGCCAGGGCGCCGGCGGCACCGGCCAGGCCGAAGGCGCCGGCGGCGGCGCTGCCCAGCTGGAAGGGCCCGGCGTGCAGATAGAGGGCGAGGGTCGACCAGAAGGCACTGAAGCCCACCGACAGCAGCCCTTGCGCCAGGGTCGCCCGGCGCAGTGCGGCATGCCGGCGCCAGAGCGCGCCCAGAGAGCCGAGCAGTGCTGGATAGCTGAGTCGGGTGGTGGCGGCGAAGGCCGGCAGGCCGCGCCACACCGCCACGCCGATGGCGGCGATGCTCAAGGCGGCGAGTAGATAGACCGCCCGCCAGCCGAACCACTCGCCCACCAGGCCGCTGACCACCCGGGACAGTAGGATGCCCAGCAGCAGGCCGGTCATCACCGTGCCGACGATGCGCCCGCGCGCGGCCGGCGGCGCCAGGGTCGCGGCGGCCGGTACCAGGTCCTGGGCCACGGTGGCGGCGAGCCCGGTCACCAGACTGGCCACCAGCAGCCCGTGCAGCCCCGGCGCCAGGCTGGCGCCCAGCAATGCCAGCAGGAGCACGGCCAGCTTGGCCAGGATGATGCGGCGGCGATCGAAGCGATCACCCAGGGGCGCCAGCAGCAGCAGCCCCAGGGCATAGCCGAGCTGGGTGAGGGTAGGGATCAGTCCCACGTCGGCGGCAGGTGCTGGCAGGGCGCCTGCGAGAATGCCGAGCAGCGGCTGGCTGTAATAGAGGTTGGCCACGCTCAGGCCGGCGCCGGTGGCCAGCAGGCCGAGCAGGGCAGGAGACAGGCTGGCAGCTTGAGGTGAGGTGTGGCTATGCGGGAGTGGAATGTCGGTCATGGCGGTTCATCCGGTGGGAAGACGATGAACGCATTCTTCACCAGAGCTGTCGCCATCTGTAGCCGAACGCCGGGTACAGGGGGTATACGTAGGCCGTATGAACACCACCTTTACCCATGACCGTCTCGATCTGCTGGAAACCTTCGTGCGCATCGTCGAGGCTGGCAGCCTGTCGGCGGCTGCACGCCAGCTCGGCACCACCCAGCCCACCGTCAGTCGGCGTCTGCAGGCGCTGGAGGCCGCGCTGCAGGTGCGCCTGGTGCAGCGCTCGACCCACGCCCTGCGCCTGACCGAGGATGGCCAGCGCTGCTATCGCCAGGCCCAGCAACTGCTCGGCGACTGGCAGGCCTTCGCCGCCGCCCTGCGCGGCGCCCATGCCGAGCCCGAGGGACGGCTGCGGGTGGTGATGCCCCATGCCTTCGGCCAGGAGCAGTTGCTCGATCCGCTGGAGACCTATCTGCGGCGCTATCCGGGGATGCAGGTGGACTGGGTGCTCAGCGACCGGCCGCCGAATTTCGTCGCCGATGGCGTCGACTGCGCCATCCGGGTGGGGGTGGTGGAGGATCCGGACACCGTGGCGGTGCGCCTGGGCGACGTCCAGCGCATCCTGGTGGCGGCGCCGGAGCTGGCAGGCACCCTGCAGGCACCCGAGGAGCTGACGGCGCTGCCCTGGATCGCCATGACCCAGTTCTACCAGACCGAACTGCGCCTGCAGCTGGGCGCCATTGGCGAAAGCCGGCTGGTCCCCTTGCGGCCACGGCTGGCCACCGAGAGCCTCTTTGTCGCCCGGCATGCCGCGGTGCGCGGCCTGGGCTGCGCGGCACTGTCGCACTGGATGGTGCGCGAGGACGTCGCCGCGGGGCGCTTGGTCCATCTGCTCCCCGAATGGCAGGCGGCGCCCCTGCCGCTCTACCTCATTTATCCCTATGCCCGCGTCTACCCGGCGCGGCTGCGCCTGTTTCTCGAGCTGGTGCGCGAGGCCTGCGCCAGGATGCTGGATGTGACGGCGCCCGCCTGAACGCAAGGATTGGGCGGGCGCATCGAGCGAGGGCGATCAGGCGAGGCGGGCCGACCGCGCCGGCCGCCGGCCATCCAGGCTCAGGGCTCCGGCGCCGAAGGCCGCCACCTGCAGCAGGCCACCGGCGATGGCGACATTCTTGAGGAAGTGGATCAGCTGGTTCTGGTCGGCGAAGTTGTGGTGGAACACCAGGGCGGTGACCAGGGTGAAGGCGGCCATGGCCAGGGCCACCGGACGGGTGCGATAGCCGATCAGCAGCAGGCTGGCGAGTCCCAGCTCCACCGCCAGGGCGCCGAGGTAGGCAAGGTTCGGGAAGGGCAGGCCCGTGGCGGCGATGTAGCCCTTGGTGGCCGCCGGGGCGAGCAGTTTGCCCACGCCGCTGAACAGAAAGAGGCTGGCGAGCAGCAGGCGGCCGGTGGTGGCGGTGAGGGCTTGGGTGTTCATCGTTGACTGTCCTTGGTGAGGTCCGGCATCCGGTGTGGATGCGATGGGGCCAGGTTACTGTCCACCCTGAATTCGATTAAGTAGCCGTTCCGCGTTTCATAGTCTCTCAAAAGTTGACTATTTCTGGCGTACTGACCCGTACTGTGACCTGAATCCTTTCACCTGCACGCCACAGCACAGGCGTACAAAAACCAGCACAGACGTCCAAGGCCGCCCAGCGTCGTCCGGGTGAAAGTCCGCTCCATCGACGGCGCGGGGTCTTCTCGCAGCCGATTCTTTCCGCGGGAGGCTGGGCCATGGAACGCTTGCGACTGGATCTGGGACTCCTGTTCCTGCGCCTGGGTGGCGCCGGACTGCTCCTGGCGGTGCATGGCCTGCCCAAGGCGCTGCATTTCCGCCAGCAACTCGGCCTGATCGAGGACCCGCTGCACCTGGGTGCCTGGCCGACCCTGGGTTTCGCGGTCTTCGCCGAGGTCGTCTGCCCGCTGTTGATCGCCCTGGGCTGGGCGACGCGCCTGGCCTGCCTGCCGATCCTCGGCGTGCTGCTGATCGCGCTGCTGGTGGTGCATCCGCAGTGGTCCCTGGAAGAAGGCCAGTTCGGCTGGCTGCTGCTGGTGCTGTTCGGCACCCTGGCGCTCACCGGGCCGGGTCGCTATTCGCTGGAGGCGCGGCTGGCCAGGCGTCAAGCCACCCTGGGTGGTTTCGTGAGGGCGCTGTCATGAGTGCCGCACGCGGGCAGGATCTGCAGCAGGCCCACAGCCGCATCGTCACCCTGGTGATCCGCCACCAGCCCCTGGCCGACCAGCAGGATGCCTACCAGCGCTGGCTGCAGCGCGCCGTCACCGCTGCCCGCGCGGCCTGCGGCCACCTGGGCGTGGATGTCATCCCGCCGGCGGAGGAGGGCGCCGCCTTCACCACCCTGGTGCGCTTCGCCGACGTCGACCAGCTCCAGGCCTGGCTGGCCTCGCCCGAACGCCAGGCGCTGATCGCCGAGGTGGCGCCGCTGCTGCGCGAGGCCGATGCCCCCGAGGTGCATGCCGACGCCGAATTCTGGTTCAACCCGCCGCGCCCCGGCGTGCGCCCGCCGCCGGCCTGGAAGCAGACGGTGCTGACCTACCTGGTCATCGCGCCCCTGACGATGCTAATCCCACCACTGTGGCAGCCGCTGTTCACGCGCTATCCGCTGCTGGCCGGCACTGTGCCGAGCAACCTGCTGATCACCCTGTGCATCGTGCCGCTGGTGGTGTTTCTGATCATGCCGAGGGTGAGCCGCCTGTGCGCGCCCTGGCTCAACGCCCGCTCGGGCGCCTTTCCCACTCCTTCCACCCACAGAGGCGAGCAACCATGAGCACCTTCACCACCCGCGACGGCGTCGAGATCTATTTCAAGGACTGGGACACCGGCAAGCCCGTGCTGTTCAGCCGCGGCTGGCCGCTGGACGCCGACATGTGGGACTACCAGATGCACCATCTGGCCAGCCACGGCTATCGCGCCATCGCTTTCGACCGCCGCGGTTTCGGGCGCTCCGGCCAGCCGTGGAAGGGCTATGACTACGACACCTTCGCCGATGACATCAAGGAGCTGATCGAGCACCTGGATCTGCGCGACGTCACCCTGGTGGGCTTTTCCATGGGCGGTGGCGATGTCAGCCGCTACCTGGCACGCCACGGTTCGGCGCGCGTCGCCAAGCTGGCGCTGCTCGGCGCCGTCACCCCGCTGTTCGGGCAGCAGCCGGACTTCCCCCAGGGCGTCGACCAGGGCGTCTTCGACGGTATCCGCGGCGGTCTGCTGAAGGACCGCGCCCAGTTCCTGGCCGACTTCGCCCCGGTGTTCTATGGCACCAACCAGGGCCAGACGGTCTCCGCGGGCGTCTTCACCCAGACCCTCAACATCGCCCTGCTGGCTTCGCTGAAAGGCACCCTGGATTGCGTCACCGCCTTCTCCGAGACCGACTTCCGGCCGGACATGGCCAGGATCGACGTGCCGACCCTGGTGATCCACGGCGACGCCGACCAGGTGGTGCCCTTCGCGACCACCGGCAAGCTGGCCGTCGAGCTGATCCGTGGCGCCGAGCTCAAGGTGTACGCCGGCGCCCCCCACGGCTTCGCGGTGACTCACGCCGAGCAGCTGAACCGCGACCTGCTGGCCTTCGTCGCCCGCTGAGCCTTCCCGGGCGCCTCGCGCCCGGACTTCTGATTCTGGTCCCGGAGGCCACATGCGACACGCCGATCTGATTCTGCACAACGGCAAGCTCCACACCGTCGATCCCGAGCGCCCCGAGGCGACCGCGGTCGCCATCAGGGACGGCGTCTTTCTTGCCGTGGGCAGCGACAGCGACGTCATGGCCCATCGCGGCCCGGGCACCCAGGTGGTCGACCTGCGCGGGCGCCGCGCCATCCCGGGCCTCAACGACTCCCACCTGCACCTGATCCGCGGTGGCCTCAACTACAACCTGGAACTGCGCTGGGAGGGCGTGCCCTCGCTGGCCGATGCCCTGCGCCTGCTCAAGGACCAGGCCGAGCGCACCCCGGCGCCCCAGTGGGTGAGGGTGGTGGGCGGCTGGAACGAATTCCAGTTCGCCGAGCGCCGGCTGCCGACCATGGACGAACTCAACCAGGCGGCGCCGGACACCCCGGTGTTCATCCTCCATCTCTACGACCGGGCGTTGCTCAACCGCGCCGCCCTGCGTGTCGTGGGCTACACCAGGGACACGCCCAATCCGCCAGGTGGCGAGATCCAGCGCGATGCCCGCGGCGAGCCCACCGGCATGCTCATCGCCCGGCCCAACGCCATGATCCTCTACGCCACCCTGGCCAAGGGGCCCAAGCTGCCGCTGGAATACCAGGTCAACTCCACCCGCCAGTTCATGCACGAGCTCAATCGCCTGGGCCTGACCAGCGCCATCGACGCCGGCGGCGGCTTCCAGAACTACCCGGACGACTACCAGGTGATCCAGGAACTGGCCGATGCCGACCAGCTCACCGTGCGCATCGCCTACAACCTCTTCACCCAGCGGCCCAAGGAAGAGCTGACCGACTTCAGGAACTGGACCAGCAGCGTCACCCTGCACCAGGGCACCGACTTCCTCCGCCACAACGGCGCCGGCGAGATGCTGGCCTTCTCCGCGGCCGACTTCGAGGACTTCCTCGAACCGCGCCCGGACCTGCCGCCCACCATGGAGGCCGATCTGGAACCGGTGGTGCGTCATCTGGTGGAGCAGCGCTGGCCGTTCCGCTTGCACGCCACCTACGACGAATCCATCGCGCGCATGCTCGACGTCTTCGAGCGGGTCAATCGCGACGTGCCCTTCAACGGGCTGCCCTGGTTCTTCGACCACGCCGAGACCATCAGTCCGCGCAACATCGAGCGGGTCAAGGCCCTCGGCGGCGGCATCGCCATCCAGGACCGCATGGCCTTCCAGGGCGAATACTTCGTCGACCGCTATGGTGCCCAGGCCGCCGAGCAGACCCCGCCGATCCAGCGGATGCTCGCCGAAGGCGTACCGGTAGGGGCGGGGACCGATGCCACCCGCGTCTCCAGCTACAACCCCTGGACCTCACTGTACTGGCTGGTCAGCGGCCGTACCGTCGGCGGCCTGGCGCTCTATCAGGAGGGCCTGCCGCGGGCTACCGCCCTGCAGCTGTTCACCCAGGGCAGCGCCTGGTTCTCCTCGGAACAGGGCAAGAAGGGCCAGTTGCGGGTGGGCCAGCTGGCCGATGTGGCGGTGCTCTCGGCGGACTTCTTCACGGTCGAGGAAGAGGCCATCAAGCACCTGGAGTCGGTGCTGACCGTGGTCGGTGGCCGTATCGTCCACGGCGCCGAGGAATTCGATCGCCTCGGCCCGCCGCCCTTGCCGGTCACCCCGGACTGGTCGCCGGTGGTCAAGGTGCCCGGCCACTGGAAGCCCGGCGCGCTTCTGCAGGCCGCCGTGCACCAGTGCGCCGGCGCCTGTTCCGTGCATGGCCACGGCCATGAGCGGGCGCGCCAGAGCCGGGTACCGGTCAGCGACTTCAGTGGCTTCTGGGGCGCCTTCGGCTGCTCCTGCTTCAGCTTCTGAGGAGCGTCCGCCATGACCGCCGCCGCCGTGACTCCCACCACCGCCTCGCCCTGGCAGCCGCTGCGTCAGCGCACCTTCCGCTGGCTGTGGCTGGCCAGCATCGCCTCCAACATCGGCACCTGGATGCACGAGGTGGGCGCCGGCTGGCTGATGACCTCGCTGTCCGCCAGCCCCCTGGCGGTGGCCCTGGTGCAGGTGGCGGGGGCGCTGCCGATGTTCCTGCTGGCGCTGCCGGCCGGCGCCCTGGCCGACATCGTCGACCGGCGCCGCTATCTGCTTGGCGTGCAGCTGTGGATGGCCGCGGTGGCCCTGGCTCTGGCCGGGCTGACCCTGGCCGGCTGGATGACCGTACCGCTGCTGCTGGGCCTGACCCTGGCCATGGGCGTGGGTACCGCGCTGATGCTGCCGGCCTCGTCGGCGCTGACCCCCGAGCTGGTCGATAAAAGCGAGTTGCCCGCGGCCATCGCCCTGTCCAGCCTGGGCATGAACGTGGCCCGTGCCCTCGGCCCGGCGCTCGCCGGGGTGCTGGTCAGCCTGGCCGGTCCCTGGCTGACCTTCGCCCTCAATGCCGTTTCCTTCCTGGCCGTGATCGTCGCGCTCCTGACCTGGCGACGCCAACCTGCAGCCGCCGTGCTGCCCGCGGAGCGCCTGCTGGGCGCCGTCCGGGTCGGCCTCCGCTATGCCCGCAGCTCGCTCCAGCTGCAGGTGGTGCTGGCCCGGACCGCCGCGTTTTTCCTCGGCGCCAGCGCCGGCATGGCCCTCTTGCCCCTACTGGTGCGCCAGGCCCTGCAGGGCACCGCCCTGGATTTCGGCATCCTGCTCGGATGCGTCGGCCTGGGTGCCATCGGCGGCGCCATGCTCCTGCCGCGGCTGCGCGAACGGCTGTCCAGCGACCTGCTGGTGGCCGGTGCCAGTGCGCTCTATGCCGGGGTCCTGCTCGGCCTGGCCTGGATCCGCGACTTCGCCTGGCTGCTGCCGGTCATGCTGATCAGCGGCCTGGCCTGGATCGCCGTGCGCTCCAGCCTGCAGGTGGCGGCCCAGACCGCCGTGCCCGGCTGGGTGCGTGCCCGTGCCCTGGCCGTCTACATCCTGGTGTTCTTTGGCACCAGCGCCCTGGGCGGCTTGCTCTGGGGCGCCCTGGCCAGTCACTTCTCTCTGAGTCTGGCGCTGAGCGCGGCGGCCGGGGTGCTGCTGGCCGGCATCGGACTGACCTGGCGCCTGCGTCTGCCGGTCACCCCGGCGGCCGATATCGCCCCTTCGCTGCACTGGCCGGCGCCCATCCTCGACGACTCCCTGGACCGCGAGCGCGGCCCGGTGATGGTCACCCTGGAATACGACATCGCCCCCGAGCACGGTCCGGCCTTTCGCCAGGCCATGCAGGCGGTGGGCGCCATGCGCCGACGCAACGGCGCCTTCTCCTGGGCGCTGCTGCAGGACAGCGCCGAGCCGCGACTCTGGCAGGAATTCTTCTGCGACGAATCCTGGCTGGAACACCTGCGCCACCACCACCGCGTCACCCAGGGCGAACAGCGCCTGGAAGCGGCGGCGCGCCAGTACCAGACGCCCGGCGTCCCCGTAGCCATTCGCCATCTCCTGGGCGGCGCCTGATGCCGCCCTTCACCCGCAACCCCCAAACCACTCCCTGAGGACTCCACCATGAGCAAGCCCTACAACCGTCTCGACAAGAACGATGCCGTCGTCCTGCTGATCGACCACCAGGCCGGTCTGATCTCGCTGGTGCAGGATTTCACCCCCAGCGACTTCAAGAACAACGTCCTGGCCCTGGCCAACTGCGCCAAGTTCTTCGGCCTGCCCACCATCCTCACCACCAGCTTCGAGCAGGGCCCCAATGGTCCGCTGGTGCCCGAGCTGGTCGAGCTGTTCCCCGAGGCGCCGTACATCGCCCGCCCCGGCCAGATCAACGCCTGGGACAACGAAGACTTCGTCGCCGCCATCAAGGCCACCGGCCGCAAGCAGTTGATCATCGCCGGCGTGGTGACCGATGTCTGCGTGACCTTCCCGGCCCTGGCGGCGATCGCCGAAGGCTTCGACGTCTTCGTGGTGACCGATGCCTCCGGCACCTTCGACAAGACCGTGCAGCAGGCTGCCTGGGCGCGCATGAGCGCCGCCGGCGTGCAACTGATGAACTGGTTCAGCGTGGCCTGCGAGCTGCACCGCGACTGGCGCAACGACATCGAGGGCCTGGGTGCCCTGCTGTCCAACCACATCCCCAACTACCGCAACCTGATGACCAGCTACGCCAAGCTGGCCGCCAAGTAAGGTAAACGACAGTCAGGCGCCCCTCTCGGCGCCTGACCTTCGCGGAGGGATGCCGTGAATCGCAACGACCTGCGCCGCATCGACCTGCACCTGCTGGTGGTGTTCGAAAGCCTGATGCACGAGCGCAACCTCACCCGTACCGCGGAAAAGCTCTTTCTCGGCCAGCCGGCCATCAGTGCCGCCCTGGTGCGCCTGCGGCAATTCTTCGACGACCCCCTGCTGGTACGCAGTGGGCGGGCGATGGAGCCCACGCCGCGGGCCCTGGCCATTCTCGAACGGCTGCGCCCGGCGCTGGACGGCCTGTCCAATGCCTTGAGCGAGGTCGACGACTTCGACCCCGGCGCCAGTCGCGCGGTGTTTCGCCTGGGCATGTCCGACGATGTCGAGTGCGGTCTGCTGCCGCCGCTGCTGGCCCATCTGCGCGAGGTGGCGCCGCACTGCGTGCTGGTGGTGCGCAACGCCAACTTCCTGCTCCTACCCGGCCTGCTGGCCAGTGGCGAGGTGTCCCTGGGCATCAGCTACACCACCCAGCTGCCGGCCAATGCCAGGTGCCGCACCCTGAGGCACATCCGCGCCCTGGTGGTCCGCGCCGACCGCGATCCCGCGCCCCTGACCCTGGACGACTACTGCGCGCGGCCCCATGTGCTGGTGTCCATGTCCGGCGATCTCTGCGGCAACATCGACGACGATCTGGCGCGGCTCGGCCGCAGTCGCAAGGTGGCCCTGGGCGTGCCCCATTTCAACGGTCTTGGCGCCCTGCTGGCCGGCAGCGAATTGCTCGCCACGGTGCCCGACTACGCCGCCCGGGCGCTGGCTGCGGGCGGCGGCCTGCGCATCGAGGAACCGCCGTTTCCCATCGTCCCCGCCAAGCTCTCACTGGTCTGGCGCGCGGCCCAGGACCAGGACCCGGGCGAGCGCTGGCTGCGTGGCGAGATCATCAGATTCATGGGCGAACCGGCTGCGTGAGCCCAGCCCGCTGCTCGGTCACCGCTCCGGAAATCTGCATACCACGGGTCTCCTTGCCGAAGGCCACGAAGAGGATGATCAGCACCGCCACGGTGCCTGCCACCAGCGCCATGGCCAGGCCATAGTTGCCACCGTGGGCCGCCGCGATATGCGCCTGCAGGGTAGCGTTGACCGAGGCCAGCAGGTTGCCCATCTGGTAGACGAAGCCCGGCAGCACGGCGCGCACATTGCCCGGCACCAGTTCGTTGAGATAGGTGGGCACCACGCCCCAGGCGCCCTGCACCATGAATTGCATCAGGAAGGCGCCGACGCCCAGCGTCCAGGAGCCGCTGGAGAAGGCCCACAGGGGCAGGACCGGCAACGACAGCAGTGCGGCCAGCATGATCGCCTTCTTGCGGCCGATGCGTTCCGACAGCGAACCGAAGAGCACGCCGCCGAGCATCGCCGCGATGTTGTAGCCGATGGCGATCAGACTCACGGTATGGGCATCGAACTGGTGCTGCACCTTGAGGAAGGTGGGATAGAGGTCCTGGGTGCCGTGGCTGAAGAAATTGAAGCAGGCCATCAGCAGCACCATGTACAGGCAGATCTTCCAGTGCTGGCGCAGGATTGGCAGCAGGGCAGTACTCTCCTTGCGCTCGCGTGCGGCCAGCCACACCGGCGACTCCGGCACCTTGAAGTAGATGAAGGGCAGCAGCAGGACCGGCAGGGCGCCGATCAGGAACATGCCGCGCCAGCCCACCGTGGTGAAGAACAAGCCGAAGACGATGGAGGCGAGCAGGTAGCCGCAGGGATAGCCGGCCTGGAAGATCCCCGACATCAGCCCGCGCGCGCGATCAGGGATGGTTTCCATCGCCAGCGACGAAGCCACGCCCCAGACCCCGCCCATGGCCACGCCGTAGAGAAGACGGAAGGCCATGAACGCCATGAAGGTCGGCGACCAGGCGGACAGCAGCTCGAACACCGAGAACAGCACGATGTTGAGCATCAAAATCGGCCGGCGCCCATGCCGCTCGGCCAGGCGCCCGAAGATCAGGGCGCCTATCGGACGCACCGCCAGGGTCAGCATGATCGACAGGGAGACATCGGTCACCGAGTTGTGGAAATACGTCGCCAGGTTGCTGAGGACGAAGACCAGGATGAAGAAGTCAAATGCATCCATCGTCCAGCTGGCAAAGGTGGCGAAGGCCACGTTGCGCTGTGTCGAAGTCCAGGTAGACATGGCCAATCTCCTTGCTCGAAGGGCTGTCGACGCCCTGGCGGCTCGCGGGGGCCAGTGAGGAGGCAGCCTTGGCTGTAGTGGTTGTGTCGCTAGCCTCTCCCCGGAGCGCTTACGAGAACCTTAAGGTGAGCATCACAAAAGTCCGCGCCTGACCGGAGGCGTCGGGGGCACCATCAGCCGCGTCGATAAGCGCTATCCGCCGGTACGATTTATGGACGAGGGCGTTGGCTTCTTACGATGGCTCCATATTGTTTGGAGCCACTCCCATGTCCCTCGCCGCCCTTCGCAACGCCCTCCGCCTGCTGGCCTGCGCCGGCTCGCTTGCCCTGCTGGCCGGCTGTGCCAGCTCCCACACCGCCTACCTGCAGGATGGCCGCACCGCCTATCTGGTGCAGTGCAACGGGGTCTTCGGCAGCTGGTCCGGCTGCGCGGGCGAAGCTGCCGAGCGTTGCGCCACCGGCAGCTACCAGGTGCTGGCCCGCAACCACCTCGACGGCGCCAGCGAGGCAGAAGCCGAGGCCAGCATTGCCGGCCAGTCCTATCCGGTGCGCAATCTGCTGGTGCAGTGCCAGGGCGAACGCTTCGCCTGGCGAGTGGGCACCTTCGTCCGCCGGCTGCCGATCAGCGAGAGTTGAGGGCAGGTCGGCAGGCTGTCGAGCGTTTCACGGCGGCTGAACACCTGCTCGGTTAACCCCCTCTCCCTCGGGAGAGGGTCGGGGTGAGGGCGCACCCCGCACAACGATGTCATTCCTGGAAAAGGCTACGCCGTTTTCCAGGCTACGGCTCCGATAGAGCTGAACGCCTGC